>DASVHT010000072.1:0-10758 GCA_036382455.1 Dermatophilaceae bacterium | reverse complement strand
ATCACCTCTGAGCTGAGCGTGCCGCCGATCTGCAGGGGGATGATGGGCGACCCTTGCGAGATCAGAGCTTTGGCTGTCGCATAGGCACTGAAGGCGTTGGTGAACAGCAGCAGCATCGCCCCGATGAAGGAGGGCGCCAGGATCGGCCCGGCGACGTGGCGCCAGTAGTGCCAGGTGCTCCCGCCGAGGGACTCTGCTGCCTCGCGCCACTGTGGCCTCAGCCCCTCCACTGCGGGCAAGAAGACGATGAGCATCAACGGGATCTGGAAGTACGTGTAGACGAGCATCAGGCCCTTGTCCCAGTCATAGAGCCAGGTGGTGCTCGCCAGGTTGACGCCGAACCGCTTTACCCAGAGGGTCAAGAATCCCTGGGAGCTGAAGGTGGCGATGAACGCGAAAGCCAGCGTCACGCCGCCGAACTGCGCGAGCACGCCGCACAAAGAGGTGACCAGTCGCCGCAGGAGGCCGCCTTCGCGGGCGGTCGACACGGCATACGCCAGCAGTGCCCCGAAGACGGCACCGAGGACGGCCGTGACCGCTGACAGCACGGTCGAGTGGATGAAAGCCGACACGATCTGCGGTTGAGCCAGCGCCGACAGATTCCCCAGGGTCGGACGGCTGTTGCCATCCAGAAACGCTCCGACTACAACGATGAGGGTGGGTACCAGCAGGAAGGTTGTCGTGTATGCCAAGAAGGGCAGTAATCCGAGCAGGGCGCCCAACGGTTTGCGACCGTTGGGCGCCCTGGTGCTCGGGTGCTCAGCCAATAGCCTTGGCCCAGTTGGCCGCAAGGTAGGCCTTGGCCTTGTCGTTCTGCTCCGTGGTCAGGAAGACCGGCGTGCCACTGGCCTTGGGCAGTGCGTCATGAGCGGCCTTGTCGATCGTGCCCGACGCAGTCATGGCCGCTTCGCGCACAGGTCTTGCGCCGCCCTTGAGCCACAGGTTCTGGCCCTCGTCGGAGTAGAGGTACTCCTGCCACAGCCGGGCTGCGGCAGGGTGAGCAGCATCCTTGTTGATCGCCTGCACGTAGTAGCCGCCGACGATGGCGCCGGCCGGGACGACCGTCTTCCAGTTCATCGTGCCCTTGAGCTTGGCGCCCTGTGCGACGTTCAGGTAGTCCCAGTCGATGACGACGGGCGTCTGGCCCGACTTGATCGTGGCAGGGTCTGGGTCAACCGGCAGGAAGTTGCCGGCGGCCTTGAGCGCCGTGAAGAAGGCGACGCCCTTGCTGATGTCGTCGGCGCTTCCTCCTTGGCCAAGGCTCGCCATGACGACCCCGCTGAATGCCGCGCCGGCCTTGGTCGGGTCGCCGTTGAGGGCCACCTTGCCCTTGTAGGCCGGCTTCAGCAGATCCGAGACCTTCGTCGGAGCGGGGACCTTGCCCGCGTCATAGCCGATGCTCATGTAACCGCCGTAGTCGTTGACCCACAGGCCGTTCGCGTCCTTGAGCGCAGCGGGCACGTCGGCGAACGTCGCCACCTTGTACGGCGCGAACATGCCGGTGTTGGCGAAGGCCACGGCGGTGCCCAGATCGAACACGTCAGGTGCCTTCGACTGACCCTTGAGGTTCTTGGCCGCGGTGATCTCGTCCGCGCTCGAGGCGTCGGGCTGCGCGCTGTCGACCTTGAGACCGTACTTGGCCTCAAAGCCCTTGATGACCTCCCCGTAGTTAGCCCAGTCCGGAGGAAGCGCAATGACATTGAGCGTCCCTTCCTTCTTGGCGGCGTCGATGAGTGCGGCCATGCCACCGAGGTCCTGAGCCGACGTTGCGGTTGAAGCCTTGTCGCCTCCGGCCCCGGTGCTGGTGCTGTTGGCGGTCTTCGTGGGCGGGGAGCAGGCGGCCATGGCGATCAGGGCGACTGCGGCAAGGGCCGCAACACCGGTACGTCGAGCTGTCCGTGTCTTCACTTCATACCTCCGGAGATGTCGGGGGATCACCTACGCAGGTTAGCGCTGGAGATGGCCTTCGCGGGCGGAATAGTGACGATGTCAGGCTTGGATGAACGGGCGGTATCCACTGGGCAACCGTTCGTCTACCACCACTGACGCGTCCGCACAGGGTCCGCCGGGTGGTTGGATAGGGCTTGTGAGCCAACGCAGTACGTCTGTTGTCGTCCTGGGTGGTGGCCCCGGTGGGTATGAGGCGGCGCTGGTCGCCGCCCAGCTCGGAGCAGCGGTCACCGTGGTCTGCCGCGAGGGCCTTGGCGGTGCCGCAGTCCTCACCGACTGTGTCCCGAGCAAGACCCTGATCTCAACCTCCGACTTTCTGTCGCGGTTCGAGGTTGGGGATGGGCTCGAAGACGGGGTGCCGGGGTCGACGTCCGGATTCGAGGCAGCGACGGACCTGGGCGCCATCAACGAGCGCATCCTTGGGCTGGCCGCCGCGCAGAGCCGCGACATCGAGGCCCGTCTGCACACCGTCGGTGTTCGCGTGTGCAGGGGCGTCGCGCGGCTGATGTCACCGGCGAGGGTGTCCATGGAGCTCGACGCAGGAGACACCGAGGAGCTCGACGCGGACATCGTCCTGGTCGCGACTGGCGCAACACCGCGCGTCATGGACTCAGCGATGCCCGACGGGGAGCGGATCCTGACCTGGCAGCACATCTACGCCCTCTCAGAGGTCCCCAAGCGGCTCATCGTCGTTGGATCGGGTGTCACCGGTGCTGAGCTCGCCCATGCCTACCTCGGCCTCGGCAGTGAGGTCGTCCTGGTCTCGTCGCGTGACCGGGTGCTCCCCGGGGAGGACGCCGACGCTGCCAGCCTTATCGAGAACGTCTTCCGACGTCGAGGCATGCAGGTCATGAACCGCTCACGTGCGGTTGGCGCCAGGCGGGTCGGCGATGGGGTGGTCGTGACCTTGCAGGATGGTCGTGAGGTGACCGGGTCCCACGCCCTGCTCGCGGTGGGCTCGATCCCGCAGACCCAGGGCATGGGGCTGACCGAGGTGGGGGTAGCGCTCACCGACTCCGGACACGTGCGGGTGGACCGGGTCTCGCGCACATCGGTGCGAGGGGTGTACGCCGCGGGTGACTGCACCGGGGTGCTTCCCCTCGCGTCCGTGGCCGCCATGCAGGGCCGGATCGCGATGTCGCACGCGTTGGGGGATGCGGTTGCTCCCCTCAACGTGCAGGGCGTCAGCGCCAACATCTTCACCGACCCCGAGATCGCCACCGTTGGTCGAACCCAGCGGGAGGTCGACGAGGGGATCATCGACGCGCGAGCGGTCATGTTGCCACTCACGACCAACCCCCGGGCCAAGATGGAGAACGTGCGTGACGGGTTCGTCAAGCTCTTCGCCGCCAACGGCAGCAACACGATCGTCGGTGGGGTCGTGGTGGCACCGCGCGCCTCCGAGCTGATCTTCCCGATCGCGCTCGCCGTGCAGCACCGGCTGACCGTGGATCAGGTGGCCAACACCATCACCGTCTACCCGTCGATGTCGGGCTCGATCGCCGAGGCGGCACGCCGTCTGCACTCTGTGGACTGACCGAGCACTCAGTCCGAAGGCTCACTGGCTCCAGGATCAACCGTTGGAGGAGCCATCAGGCCCTCCTCGACCCAGCGACGCTTGCGCCTCTCCGAGGCGGACCTGCGCAGCTTGCGCATCACGGGGACCGCGACTGCGACCAGCGCGATCAGGATCAGCAGGTTGGGCACGGCGAGGCCGGAGGACGTCGCCGTCACGGCGCGCACCAGTGCGGTCTCCATGCGGTCAGTCTAGGTGCGCGGGCGGCACATTCAGCCGACCCGGATCGCCACGATTCCCCTGGTGGTCCCCACGAATACCTTGTTGCCCTCTTGGGCCGGGGTGGCGAAGCGGGTCGGGGTTGATCCGAGCGCGATCGAGCCGATCGTCCTGCCTGCGCCATTGATCGCCAGCAGGCTGGACCCGGCTACGGTGTACAGCGCGCCGTGGCCGGCGACCGGTGAGCTGATGACACCGGGCATCCGCCAAACCCGCGTGAAGTGCCCCGTGGAGCTGACCTCGACGCGGCTCAGTCCGTCGGTACACGGCAGGTACACGGTGTTACCCGTCACCGCCGCCACCCCAAAGGCCGAACAAAGGGGCCCGCTCGACACCTCGCCTTCGATGCCGCCCAGGTGTGAAGCTCTGAGCACGTATCCCGTTCCAGACTTGCCCGCCTGCAGGATGTAGCCGTTGGCGGTCAACGCCGGCGTCATCGAGCCAAGGTCAAGGTCGGATGCGTTGTCGGCTGCCCAGGTCGATGGCGCGAAGAAGTCGAGCCGCTTGGAGGTTGGGCTGATCCGGGTCACCGAGTCGGACCCGTCGTACGCGCCGGCAACGGACTCGCCGTTTCCGATCGCGACGAAGACCGAGCCATCGCCCGCCACCACCGGACCACCGGGTGCCCAGATGCCGCCTTCCCGGCTGGTGGGAACCACCCACACGGTGGCGCCGAGCCGGCCGTTGGCCTTCAGCGAGATCACGGCGCCCTTGTACTGCCCGCAGTCACCTGCCAGGCCCCCGAACGGGATGTAGACATTTCCGCCGGCAACGGCAAGGGCACCCCGTTGTTGTTCGGCGTTCTCGGCCTGGCCCGGGACCGCGACCCTTCGGTTGACCGCGGTCGCTCCGGTCGTGGCGTTGAGCCCGAAGATCTCGTGATGTGCGCCGAACTGCGCGTTGACGGAGTTGGTCACCACGAAGATCCGGTTGGTGACCGGGTCGTATGCCGGGCTACCCGTGATGCCGCTCGGTGAGATGTTGCCCGGACACGCCAGACTCGATGTCGGAGCCGGTGCCCGAAGATGGCGTCTCCAGCGGATCGCCCCCGTGACCGAGCTGATCTTGTACACCGAGTTGTTCTCCGTCGCCACGAAGACAAAGCCGCCCACGGCGATCGGGGAGCCGTAGACGGCACCGTCCAGGCCCCTGCCCCAAGCCTTGGTCAGATGACGGAACAGGGTCCCTGACGGATAGAAGCCCGATCGACGATTGTCTCCGTGGTCCGTGGGCCACGGTCTTGGCCCTGGGGTCAATGTGGGTGTTGCCCCCGCAGTGAACGTCGGTTCTGACCCAGCCGTGAACAGGAAGGTGAGCAGCGCCACGATGGCGACCGCACATCTGCGCACACCTCAGCGTGACCCGGGAGGGAAGGCTTGTCTACCCTAAGTTGGAGCCACCTCGCTCGGGCAGCTCAGTCCTTGATCTCGGCGATCAGGGCGCCGTTGGCGACGGTCTCACCGACCGTTGCCGCCAGACCGGTGATGACTCCGGCCTTGTGCGCGTTGATCGGCTGTTCCATCTTCATCGCCTCCAGGACGACCACGAGCTCACCCGCCTCCACGGCTTGGCCTTCCTTGACCGCGATCTTGACGATCGTTCCCTGCATCGGCGCTTTGAGAAGGTCACCGGAAGCCTCGGTATGAGCCCTGCCGCCGCCTGATCGCTTGGGTGCCTTCTTCTTTGCCGTGCCACCACCACCGAGCGACAGCCCGCCGGGCAGGATCACCTCGAGCCGCTTGCCGCCGACCTCGACGATCACGCTCTGGCGCTCACCGGCCCCTTCCGGAGCATCGGCGACGACTCCGGCATACGGAGAGATGTTGTTGACGAACTCGGTCTCGATCCAGCGGGTGTGCACGGTGAACGGCGTTGCAGGGTTCCTGGGTGCGAACGCCTCGTCGGCGACCACCGCCTGATGGAAGGGCAGCACGGTGGGCATGCCTTCCACGACGAACTCCGCCAGGGCCCGGCGTGCGCGGGCCAGCGCCTGCGTGCGGTCCTTGCCGGTGACGATGAGCTTGGCCAACATCGAGTCGAACGCACCGCCGATGACGTCTCCCGACTCGACGCCGGAGTCCAGACGCACACCGGGGCCCGCCGGGGGGCGGAAGTCGGTGACGACGCCGGGCGCCGGCAGGAAGTTGCGGCCGGCATCCTCGCCGTTGATCCGGAACTCGATCGAGTGGCCCGTCGGGGCGGGGTCGACATAGCCGAGCGCCTCACCGCTGGCGATGCGGAACTGCTCGCGGACCAGGTCGATGCCGGTGACCTCCTCGGTGACCGGGTGCTCTACCTGCAGTCTTGTGTTGACCTCCAGGAAGGAGATGACCCCATCCTGGCCGACCAGGAACTCGCACGTGCCAGCACCGCGGTAGCTCGCCTCCTTGAGGATGGCCTTGGAGGCTCGGACCATCTCGGCATTCTGCTCGGGCGACAGGAACGGCGCGGGCGCCTCTTCGACCAGCTTCTGGTGACGCCTCTGCAGCGAGCAGTCACGGGTCGAGACAACGACGACGTTGCCGAAGTTGTCGGCCAGGCACTGGGTCTCGACGTGTCGGGGCTTGTCCAGATAGCGCTCGACGAAGCACTCGCCGCGGCCGAAGGCGGAGATCGCCTCGCGCGTGGCAGAGTCGAAGAGCTCGGGGATCTCCTCGATGGTGCGAGCCACCTTCATGCCGCGGCCGCCACCGCCGTAGACCGCCTTGATGGCGACGGGAAGACCGTGCTCCTTGGCGAAGGCCACGACCTCGTCGCTGCCCTCGACCGGATCGGAGGTGCCCGGAACCAGGGGCGCGTTCGCACGGGCCGCGATGTGGCGGGCCTTGACCTTGTCGCCCAGCGAGTCGATCGCCTCCGGCGAGGGCCCGATCCAGATCAGTCCGGCGTCCAGCACTGCCTGGGCGAACGAGGCGTTCTCGGCCAGGAAGCCATAGCCGGGGTGAACTGCGTCAGCACCGGCCTTGGCGGCGATGGCGAGCAGCTTCTCCTGCACCAGGTACGAGTCCCCAGGGGTCGCTCCGTCGAGGGCGTAGGCCTCGTCCGCGACCTTGACGTGCAACGCGTCACGGTCCTGGTCGGCATAGACCGCAACCGAACCAATCCCGCTGTCCTTGCACGCGCGAGCGATTCGGACTGCGATCTCGCCACGGTTTGCGATCAACACTTTGCGGATGGGCGCCATGCCTGCGGAGCCTAGCGCGTGATCCGGGGTCCGCCGTTCACCCACCATTGAGGGCCCGCAGATCGCCCTGGCAGCGGCCCTCGAACTCGTCGAGCTCCCTGAGCGCATCCTCGATGTCGCGGCGTCGGCGTTCGAGGTCCGCGCGCCGGTCGTGGATCTGGTCCAGCACATAGCTGAGCTGGCTCGCCTGGCCCCGTGGCTCGTCATACAGGTTGATGATCGTGCGGATCTCCTCGAGCGGGAAGCCGAGCCGCTTGCCGCGCAGGATCAGGTTGAGCCGGGTGCGGTCGCGCCGGTGGTAGATGCGCACCGTCGAACGACGCTCGGGGGAGATCAGGCCGAGGTCCTCGTAGTGGCGGATCGCCCGGTGCGTGATGGCGAACTCGTCGGCGACCTGCGCGATCGTCCACGTCGCCACGTCGCTGCCAGTCCTCGCGTCGTTCGTCGGGTCCATGCTTGTCATGTCCGTCAGGATGCTTTACGTTTACGTCAACGTCAAGCAGGTGTGCCGAGCTTCTTCGGCTCCCACGAGAGGCCCACGACCCATGTTCGAGCTCAGCAAGGATCACGAAGACTTCCGCGCGGTGGTGCGCGAGTTCGCCCAGGCGGAGGTGGCGCCCCACGTCGCCGGGTGGGATCGCGACCATCACTTCCCGGTCGACCTCATCCCCAAGATGGGTGACCTCGGCCTCTTCGGCCTTGTCGTGCCCGAGGAGTTCGGAGGGGGCGACGGCGACTTCACGAACCTCTGCGTGGCCATCGAAGAGCTGGGCCGAGTTGACCAGTCCATCGGCATCACGCTCTCGGCCGGTGTCGGGCTCGGTATCAACCCGATCCTCACCTACGGCACCCAGGAGCAGAAGGAGCAGTGGCTGCCTGACCTCGTGACCGGTCGCGCGCTCGCAGCCTTCGGTCTGACCGAGTCCGAAGCCGGCTCTGACGCCGGTGCCACCAAGACCAAGGCGCGACTCGAGGGTGACTCATGGGTGATCAACGGTTCCAAGGCCTTCATCACCAACAGCGGCACCGATATCACCTCGGTCGTCACCGTCACTGCCCGAACAGGTGAGAACCCTGATGGGTCGGCACAGATCAGCACGATCCTGGTCCCCTCGGGCACGCCGGGATTCATCGTTGAGGCACCCTACGAAAAGCTGGGCTGGCACGCCTCCGACACCCATGGCCTGTCCTTCCACAACTGTCGAGTTCCGGCTGCCAACCTTCTGGGCGAGCAGGGTTCGGGCTACAAGCAGTTCCTCAAGACCCTCGACGACGGCCGTATCGCGATCAGCGCGCTCGCGGTCGGTCTGGCCCAGGCCTGCCTCGAGGCCTCGACGCAGTACGCCAAGACCCGGATCGCCTTCGGCCGGCCGATCGGGGTCAACCAGGGCGTCTCGTTCCAGGTGGCCGACATGGCCGTGATGGTCGAGGCCGCCCGCACGTTGACCTACAAAGCCGCCTGGCTCAAGGACGAGCTGCACGCCGGCCGTCGCTCGGTCAAGGAGGTCAAGCAGGCTGCCGCCGTCGCCAAGCTCTACTCCACCGAGGCCGCGGTCTCGGCGACCCGGATCGCCACCCAGATCTTCGGCGGGAACGGCTTCATGGAGGAGTTCCCGGTGGCCCGCTT
The DNA here is from genome assembly GCA_036382455.1 of Dermatophilaceae bacterium. GTDB lineage: Bacteria > Actinomycetota > Actinomycetes > Actinomycetales > Dermatophilaceae > UBA4719. Next base: position 2,202 of record DASVHT010000072.1, on the reverse strand, counting down.
CTACCGGGATGCCAAGATCCTTGAGATCGGCGAGGGTACGAGCGAGGTTCAGCGCATGGTCATCGCGCGCGGCCTTGGTCTGCCCAGCGGCTGACGCCCCATGGCCCCTTGTCCCATACGAAAGTGTCAGGAGGTGTCGGTATGACGGACGTCCGCTCCGAGCCGCAGTCGCCGTTCGCCGGCCCCACCCAGAACGGCGACCCCCGGGTCGCCGACGTGCGCGGGCGGCTCAACGCCGCACACGCCGCCTCGGCGACTCCACCGCCGAAGGCTGCGGCCAAGCTGGAGTCCCAGCACAAGCTGTACGTCCGCGAGCGGATCGCGCTGTTGTTCGATGATGGCTCCTTCGTGGAGGATGGGCGCTTTGCCAACGCGATGTCAGCGGGCCTGCCGGCCGACGGCGTCGTCACCGGACGAGGAACGGTCGACGGCCGGCCGGCCATCGTTGTGGCCAACGACCCAACCGTCAAGGCCGGGTCATGGGGTGCCCGCACCGTCGAGAAGATCATTCGTGCCACCGAGATGGCGCTGCGCGAGGAGCTGCCCATCTTCTGGTTCATCGACTCCGCCGGCGCGCGCATCACCGACCAGGTGGATCTCTTCCCCGGCCGTCGCGGTGCTGGACGGATCTTCCACAACCAGGTCGCTCTCTCGGGCAAGGTCCCGCAGATCTGCTGTCTCTTCGGCCCCTCGGCCGCCGGCGGCGCTTACATCCCGGCTTTCACTGACATCGTGATCATGGTCGACGGCAACGCGTCGATGTACCTCGGCAGCCCCCGGATGGCCGAGATGGTGGTCGGCGAGAAGGTCTCCCTGGAGGACATGGGAGGTGCGCGCATGCACTGCACCGTGTCCGGCTGCGGTGACCTGCTCGCCTCCGATGACCATGACGCCATCGACCTCGCCAAGCTGTACTTCTCCTACGTGCCCTCGAGCTGGCGGGCCGAGGGGCCGTCATACGTGCCCGAGGAGCCGTCCCATCCGCTGAGTCGCACCACGGTCCCCGAGATCGAGAGCCAGCCCTTCGACATCCATGAGTTCGTCGACGGGCTTGTGGACGAGGGCTCCTTCTTCGAGCTCAAGCCGTTGTATGCGGCGGAGCTCGTCACCGGGTTCGGCCGGATGGCCGGAAGGACCGTGGGTGTCGTCGCCAACAACTCCGCGGTCAAGGGGGGCGTGCTCTTCGTCGACAGCGCCGACAAGGCGGCGCGTTTCATCTGGCTGTGTGACGCCTTCTCCCTCCCCTTGATCTACCTGGCCGACGTCCCGGGCTTCATGATCGGTTCTGAGGTGGAGAGGGCCGGCATCATCAGGCACGGCGCCAAGATGATCACGGCCGTGTCGGAGGCCACGGTGCCGCAGTTCTCGGTCATCGTGCGCAAGGCCTACGGCGCCGGCCTCTATGCGATGGCGGGGCCCGGGTTCGGACCCGACGCAACGATCGCGCTTCCCACCGCAAGGATCGCGGTGATGGGTCCCGAGGCGGCCGTCAACGCGGTGTACGCCAACAAGATCGCCGAGATCGCGGACTCGGCCGAACGCGAGCAGTTCGTGCGGGACAGGCGTCGTGAGTACGAGCAGGATGTCGACCTCGAGCGACTCGCCTCTGATCTCGTCCTGGACGCCATCATCGAGGCCGACGAGCTGCGGGCCGAGCTGCTTCACCGACTGGCCTACGCAGCACGTCGGGACCGCACCTTCAGCGATCGCCGTAGGGGGGTTCCACCGGTCTGACCGATGCCTCGGGAGCGTCGTGATCCGGGGCGGTTCCGCGCGGTCAGGGGTTGCCGTCGATCGATGCTAAGGTCTTCTTCGGCCCACCAAGCCAAGCCCTGCTCGACCACCCTGGATCTACGGATCTGGGTGGGTTTGACTGGGCCTTGTGGGTCAGGTAAGTTTGAACGGTTGCCCCGATGCGTGGCCTGTTGGTTTGCGTGTTGGTGTGCGTGCGATTCTTGAGAACTCAACAGCGTGCCAAAAATCGATGCCAAGTTTTGTCTCGGTTTGTTTTGGTGGCCTTCGGGTTGCTGGGGTGGGCCGGGTTTTTCTTTGGTTGATTATGAATTGAGTCAGTTGTTGACTTGTTCTGCTCGGCTGGAATCAGTTACCCTTCGGGGTTTGTTTTTCCCTTCGCCTTTTGGGGTGTTGGGGTTTGAACATCAACGGAGAGTTTGATCCTGGCTCAGGACGAACGCTGGCGGC
>DASVHT010000071.1:0-13316 GCA_036382455.1 Dermatophilaceae bacterium | reverse complement strand
TGGGGGGTCATTCGCCGCCGGCTCCAGGCTCGAGCCGTGCAAGCTCCTCATCGACCACCGACGGGTCGAGCTTGGTGAAGATCGGGGACGGCTTGGGGATTGGGGTGCCGACCGTGATCGGGCGGGACTCCCACCGCGGGGTGCCCGAGTAGTCCCCGGTGATGATCAGGTAGCCCTCGCCACCGTCCAGATCGTCGACCGCCTCGATGCGCGGCATCGGGGCGATCTCGCCCACCCCGCCCATCGCCGCATGAACCTGGTTGCAGCTGTGCGGCAGGAAGGGACTAAGCATCGTGGTGCAGTCACTGACCGCCTGGGCGACCACGTGCAGGATCGTCCCGAGCCGCTCGCGCTCGTCGTCGGCCTTGAGCTTGAACGGCGCCTGGTCGGTGACGTACTTGTTGACCTCGGCGACGACCTTCATGGCCTCGGCCAGAGCGTTCTTCTGTCGGTGGCGCTCGATCAGGGCGCCGATGGTCGCAAAGCCCTCGTTGACCGTCGCCAGCAGCGCCTTGTCGTCGGCGTTCAGCTCGGCGGCGGCCGGGATCTGGCCGAAGCTGCGGTGGATCATCGTGGCGGTGCGGTTGACCAGGTTGCCCCAGCCGGCGACGAGCTCCCCGTTGGTGCGCTTGACGAACTCGGCCCAGGTGAAGTCGCTGTCCTGGTTCTCCGGACCGGCCGCCGAGATGAAGTAGCGCAGCGCATCGGGCTGGTAGCGCTCGAGGACGTCGCGGACGTAGATCACGACACCGCGGCTGGAGGAGAACTGCTTGCCCTCCATGGTGAGGAACTCGGAACTGACCACCTCGGTAGGGAGCTGCAGCACGCCATACAACCCGGGCTTGCCGCCCTTGTCTCCCAGGCCGTCGTAGGCGAGCAGCTCAGCCGGCCAGATCTGGGAGTGGAAGGTGATGTTGTCCTTGCCCATGAAGTAGTAGGACAACGTGGCGGGGTCGTTCCACCAGTCACGCCAGGCCTCGGGGTTGCCGGTCCGGCGGGCCCACTCGATCGACGCGGACAGGTAGCCGATGACGGCGTCGAACCAGACATAGAGCCGCTTGGTGGGCTGCTCACGCCACCCGTCCAGGGGGATCGGGATGCCCCAGTCGATGTCGCGTGTCATGGCGCGCGGCCTGATGTCCTTGAGGATGTTCTGGCTGAACCTGATGACGTTGGGGCGCCACGTGCCCGAAGCCTCGCGCCCGTCGAGCCACTCCACGAGCGCCTCGGCCAGCGCCGGCAGGTCGAGGAAGAAGTGCTGGGTCTCGATGAACACTGGCGTCTCGCCGTTGATCTTGCTGTGCGGGTTGAGCAGGTCCGTCGGCGCAAGCTGGTTGCCGCAGTTGTCGCACTGGTCGCCGCGGGCCTCGCCGTAACCACAGATCGGGCACGTTCCCTCGATGTAGCGGTCCGGCAGGGTCCGGCCGGTCGAGGGGCTGATGGCACCGTGCGTCGTCTGCTCGACCATGTAGCCGTTGTCGTGGACCGTCGTGAACATCTCCTGCACGACGGCGTAGTGGTTGCGTGTTGTCGTGCGGGTGAACAGGTCGTAGGAAAGGCCGAGGCTGGCGAGGTCCTCGACGATGACCCGGTTGTTCTTGTCTGCCAGCTCCTTGGCGCTGACCCCTTCCTTGTCGGCCGCGACGAGGATCGGGGTGCCATGCTCGTCCGTGCCGCTGACCATGAGGACGTCATGGCCCGCCATCCGCATGTAACGGCTGAAGACGTCAGAGGGCACGCCAAATCCGGCGATGTGGCCGATGTGGCGCGGGCCATTTGCGTACGGCCATGCGACGGCTGACAGGACCTTGCTCATGACCCTGACCCTAAGGGGTGGAGCGGCCGGGGCATTTCAGGTGCAAGGATCTACCAATGGCCGATGTTCGCACGTCCCTTGCCGTTGTGGCACCTGCTGACGCGGTCTACGACCTGGTCGCAGACCTCCCCCGTATGGGCGAGTGGTCACCCGAGTGTGAGCGGGTCACCTGGCGTGGTGGCGCCACATCCGCGGTGAGCGGGGCGCAGTTCCTGGGCTTCAACCGGGCAGGTTTCGTGCGGTGGATCACCCAGGGTGAGGTCGTCACGGCCGAACCCGGACGACATCTGGCCTTCGAGATCACCTTCGGGCCGATGAAGATCGCCCGTTGGGAGTACTTCATCGTTCCTGACGATGCAGATCCCTCGATCTGTGTCGTGGTCGAGGAATGGACCGACCGGCGCCCCGGCTGGTATCGCGCACTGGCCGAAAAAGCGTTCGGTCCACGTGCGACGATCAACGAGCGGGGCATGGTCAAGACCCTGGCCAACCTCAAGAAGGCAGCGGAGGCGGACGGAGCCACCGCACCGGGCGGCCCGTTCACCCGTTGAGCCCATAGCACCGAACCGGCCGAACGCACCGAACGCACCGAACGCACCGAACGCACCGAACGCGCTGACGGACCCGCACCGCTTGGGTGCGAGCCCGTCAAACGTGGTGGTGATCTGTCTCAGTGGCCGGCTGCCACCAGCTCGGCCGGGGTGCCGGTCAGGTCAGCGTCGAGATCGGCAGGATCCTCGTCCCACGAGCCGCCACCGTGAGCATCACCGGCGGCGAAAGCGACCTCGTCAAACGGGTCCTCACCGGACAGCACCCGGCCGGCCCGTTCCTTGTCGAGCTCGCCGGTCCAGCTGCCGATCAGCACCGTCGCGACCGCGTTGCCGGTGAAGTTCGTGAGCGCCCGTGCCTCGCTCATGAACCGGTCGATCCCCACGATCACGCCCACGCCGTCCAGCAGCTCGGGCCGGAACGACTGCAGGCCCCCGGCCAGCACGGCAAGACCTGCGCCGCTCACCCCGGCTGCGCCCTTGGACGCGATGATCATGAAGATGAGCAACGAGATCTGTTCACCGATCGACATCGACTTGTCCATCGCCTCGGCCACGTACAAGGAGGCCATGGTCAGGTAGATCGACGTACCGTCCATGTTGAACGAGTAACCGGTCGGGACGACGATGCCGACAACCGGGCGCGAGACGCCGAGGTGCTCCATCTTGCCGATCAGCCGCGGCAGTGCGGTCTCGGATGACGAGGTCGAGACGATGAGCAGGAGCTCTCGGCCCAGGTACTTCAGCAGCCGGAGGATCGAGACTCCGCTGCCGGCCTTCAGAACGGCGCCGAGCACCACGAAGATGAACAACGCGCACGTTGCGTAGAACGCGAGCATCACCTTGCCGAGACTGAGCAACGCGTCGGTGCCGGTCGCACCGACCATTGCCGCCATGGCACCGAACACGCCGACGGGAGCCACCCACATGACCATTGCGAGGACCTTGAACACGAGCTTCTGCAGGTGCTCGACGCCACGCAGCACCGGCACGCCGCGCTCACCCATCCCCTGCAACGCGAAACCAACGAGAAGCCCGATGAACAGCGCCTGCAGCACCTTGCCCGAGGTCAAGGACGAGACCAGCGTGTCCGGGATGAGGCTCAGCAGAAACTCTGGGAAGGTCTCGCCGCCTCCACCTGTCGCCTGCGCTCGTCCGGACTTGACCACCGCGGCGGTCAGGTGAAGCCCCGAGCCGGGCTTGACGATGTTGCCGATGATGAGGCCGATCGCCAGCGCGAAGGTTGACATGACCGTGAAGTAGCCCAGGGCCATGCCACCGATCTTGCCGACACTGGCCGCCTTGCGGACCGAGCCGATGCCGAGCACGATCGTGAAGAAGATGATCGGCGTGATCATCATCTTGATCAGGCTCACGAACCCGGTGCCCAGCGGCTTGAGCCCGACGGCGAACCCCTCTTTGCCCGGAAACGCGAAGCCGACCGCGATGCCGAGAAACGCTGCCACGATCACGGCCATGTAGAGGTACTTCGTCTTGTCGCGACGGATCACCGGCACGGACGGAGGCGCGCCGATCGGGGAAGGACTTGGCGGCGACGCTGGGGCGGAGCGGGACATGTTTCCTCCTGAGGCTGAAAATGGATTGTTCATGAGGGTCGCCCCGTTGGTGACCTGTGTCACCATTTCGTTCATTGAGTTCGCCAACGGTTTTGGTGAGAACCGCACACTGGTGGTATGCACACCGGCATGAACCCACGGAGCTGGAGCCTGGCGCGCCAGCTGTTCGCGCTGCAGGTTGTCGTCGTAGCGGTCGTGGTGATGGCCGGAGGCGTGGCGGCATACCTGCAGGCCCGTGCGAGCAGTCAGTCAGCCACGAGCACCCGGGTTCTCGCAGTCGCCCGGAGCGTCGCGGCGTCCCCGCTGATTCGGTCCGCGCTGAGCGCACCCGACCCGTCCGCGGTGCTGCAGCCCTACGCCGAACGGGTGCGCCGCGACACCGGCACCGACTTCGTCGTCGTGATGAACACAAAAGGAATCCGATACTCCCACCCCAAGCCTGAGCTCATCGGCAAGCGGTTCAGCGGCCACATCGACGCTGCGGTCGCCGGTGGGGTGGTGCTCGAGACGTATGGCGGCTCGTTCGGTCCGTCCGAACGTGCCGTGGTGCCGGTGCGGGCCGAAGGCGGGCCCGTGGTCGCGCTGGTCTCCGTGGGCGTCACCCGGGCAGCCATCGCGCGGGAGCTGTCCCACTCGGTGCCCGGGCTGCTCGGCGCGGGAGCCGCCGCGCTGTTGCTGGCCGCGAGCGGTACCGCCCTGATAGCCCGCCGGCTGCGCCGGCAGACCCACAGCATGGGACCGGGGGAGCTCGCCCGGATGTACGAGTTCTACGACGCTGTGCTGCATTCGGTCCGCGAGGGTCTGGTCCTGCTCGACGTCCAGGGGCGCCTCACACTTGCCAATGACGAGGCGCGTCGCCTGCTGGACCTGCCCGGGGACTGGCTCGGTCGACGGCTCGACGAGCTCGGGCTGCCAGAACCAATGACCGAAGCTCTGGCGGGGGGTTGCGAGGTTGACGATGCCATCCACCTGACCGCGAACCGCGTGCTGGTGGTCAACCAGGCGCCAGCCCGCTGGGAGGGGCGTGAGCTCGGCACCGTCCTGACACTGCGCGATCACACCGATCTGCAGGCACTGACCGGCGAGCTGGACACGGCACGGTCGCTGACCGAAGCGCTGCGCTCACAGGCCCACGAGGCAGCCAACCGGCTCCACAGCGTGATCAGCCTGATCGAGCTGGGGCGCACCGAACAGGCGCTGACCTTCGCAACTGCCGAGCTCGCCCAGGCCCAGAAGCTCACCGACCTGGTCGTCGGGGCCGTCGAGGAGCCGGTGCTCGCCGCGCTGCTGCTGGGCAAGGCCGCCGAAGCCAACGAGCGCGGGGTCGAGCTCGAGGTCGACCCCGCCAGCACGGTCCCCGAGGGGGTGATCCCCGCCCGCGACCTCATCACGGTCGTCGGCAACCTGCTCGACAACGCGATCGACGCGGCCGCGGCGGCACCGGGGCCACGCCGCGTCGGCTTCAGCAGCTGGATCGAGGACGTGCCCTCCGACGACGGCATCGCCAGCACCCTGGTGCTGCAGGTCAGCGACACCGGCGCCGGCCTGGGCGACACGTCGGCGGCACATGCCTTCACCCGAGGCTGGTCGACCAAACATGATGAGCGGCTGATCGGACACGGCCTCGGTCTGGCGCTGGTCGGCCAGGCGACCAGCCGCCATCACGGCACCATCGGCGTCGGCCGCGGCGGCGGTGGGGCACCCGGCGGTGGGGCACCCGACGGTGGGGCACCCGACGGCGCGGTGCTCATCGACTCAGCCTTCGTCGACACCGAGTTCGTCGGGGCTGTATTCACCGTCCGGCTACCGCTGGGCGTCGAGATGCCGCAGTGACTGAGATCGGAGTCCTGGTCGTCGAGGACGAGCCGGTCGCGGCCGATGCGCACCGTACCTATGTCGAAAGAGTTCCGGGGTTCGTCGTGCGCGGGGTGGCCCTCGACGGTGGTGGGGCCCTTCGGCAGCTGAGCGACGCGTCGTCCAAGGTGGACCTGGTGCTGCTCGACATGCACCTGCCCGATATCCACGGCCTGGACGTGGTCCGCGCGATGCGTACGGCAGGGCACCGGGCCGACGTCATCGCCGTCACTTCTGCGCGTGACCTCGAGGTCGTGCGCGCCGCCGTCTCACAAGGCGTCGTGCAGTATCTCCTGAAGCCGTTCACCTTCGCGGCGCTGCGGGACAAGCTTGAGCGCTATGCGGCATACCGTCTGCAGTTTGCGGGTGACGTCGCGGTCGGGCAGCACGAGGTCGACCGGGTCCTGGGCACCTTGCGCGGCAACGACCCGAGCAGCCTGCCGAAGGGCATGAGCCCGGACTCTCTTGACGCCGTCGTGGCCGTGCTGCGACCCACCGCCGAAGGCCTCTCGGCAACCGAGGTCGCCGCGGCGCTGGGGGCGTCACGGGTCACTGCGCGTCGCTGCCTCGAGCATCTCGCCGATACCGGGCTCGCCATCCGGCGCTCGCGATACGGCAGTGCCGGGCGTCCCGAGCTCGAGTACCGCTGGGTCGGGGGCGGCTGAGGGCCTCGGGATCATCGACGGGTTTGGGCAATACAGCCATGGCAGGCATGCTGGAAGGTGATGCCCCCACTGGACCGAGACAACAGGACGCGCATGGACTCCCCAGACGACTCCGGTCGCGAAGTCCCGGAGCGCATGGGGTCCAACGCTGATGCCGAGGACTCCGCTGCTCACATTGCCGAGCTGGTGCGCCGAACCACCGAGAGCCGGGCCGCGCCGGGACCTTCCTCGGTTGCCCGTCCCGACGCAACGCCTGCGCAGCCGACGCCGATGCCCGCGCCATCGGTCGCGGAGCCAACACAGCAGCAGCCCCTGCAGCCAGCCGCGACGCCAACCCACTCACCATTCACCCAGGGGGTTCGTCGCAGGATGTCGGCGCCGCCCCGACGAACCCTGGTTATCGCTGGTGTCGTCCTGGCCGTGCTCATCGGAGGTGGCGTGGCACTGTCCAACGCGTTGGGTCCTGAGGTCCGGCGAACCCCAACAGCGACGACCCAGAGCTCGGCGCCCGCTGGCTACGCAGTGAAGGTCACGGACGTGATCACGGACTGCGCCAGTCACGCGCGCGGGCGCACGAAGGTCTCGTTCGAGGCCCACAACTGTGTGAAGGCAACCAGATCGATCGCAACCGGCCAGATCAGCGGTCGCCCGGCGCTGTATGTCGTCTCACGCATACAGATGGCATCGGCAGAGGCAGCCGCGGCGGTCAAAGAGGTGCTGGACGGCAGTGGAACCGGCAACCTCAACGACCTGCTGAGAGAGGGCAAGACGTTCCCTGGTGCCCCCGTCAAGATGCCGGACTCCGGGTATGCCTCGGTCCAGACGGGCGCCGTCCTCACCGTGGCGGAAGCGGGCTTTGTCGACGGCGGCCCATCGTCCAGCACTGATCTCGCACTGCGGGCTTCAGCCGCGCAGGTGGCCGCCATGGTCAGCACACAGAAATAGGGTCGTCCCGCGGCCTGGCTCACGTCATCGTCGGGCTGCCAGCGCCGCGTTGTACAGCTCCTTGCGGCTCAGCCCCGTCGCCGCGGCCACCTCGGCGCACACCTCCTTCAGCCGCTCCCCGGCAGCAACTCGAGCCTGTATGCCGGCCACAACCGTCTGCGGGTCGGTCACCAGCGCCGGTGCCCCACCGACCACAACGGTGATCTCGCCCTTCACGCCCCCCGAGGCCCAGGCCGCCAGCTGCGACAGACCACCGCGTCTGACCTCCTCATAGGTCTTGGTCAGCTCCCGACAGACCGCCGCCTGCCGGTCCGCACCGAACGCCTCGGCCATCGCCGCCAGAGTCGAGTCGAGACGGTGCGGCGCCTCGAAGAAGATCATCGTTCGTCTCTCCTGCGCCAACGCCTTGAGCCCGCGCAGTCTCTCGCCCGCCTTTCGCGACGGAAACCCTTCAAAACAAAAGCGATCCACCGGCAGTCCGGACACCGCAAGCGCCATCAGGACGGCGCTTGGACCAGGCACGCAGGTGACCTTCACGCCGGCCTCCACCGCCGCGACCACCAGGCGATACCCGGGGTCGGACACGGACGGCATACCGGCATCGGTGACAACCAGCACACGCGCCCCAGCCAGCAACCGGGCGAGCAGGTCTGCGGTGCGCGTCGCCTCGTTGTGTTCGTGGTAGCTGACGACCGATCCTGACGCCTTGACGTCCAGTGCATGACAAAGGCGACTGAAGCGCCGTGTGTCCTCTGCCGCGACAACGTCGACGGTGGCGATCTCCAGCGCGAGTCGCGGCGCTGCGTCTCTTGGGTCGCCGATCGGGGTGGCGGCGAGGACGAGGACACCAGCAGCGGAGTTGGTCACGTCTGCGATCCTCTCAGGCGGTGCGATCCCTCGGTTCTACGTCCTCATTCGATCTCGAGGTGGACACATCGGACACACCGACCGCACCTCGGCCGTGCCTGGCTGATATCCGCCCCCTGTGACGCGTTCGCGGCGCCACAGGGTTGCTGCATACGATGTCGGCCATGACGTCGACCGAGCAGCAGCTGCGCTCGCGACTTCTCGGATATCGCCCCACCGACGTGATGTGGGGCTGGGTGGCGCCACTGATCGTCGCGGCAGTCGGCGGTTTCCTTCGGTTCTGGCAGCTCGGTCGACCCAGCAAGCTCGTCTTCGACGAGACGTACTACGTCAAGGAGGGCTACTCCTTCCTCAAGTACGGCTATGAGCGCCGGGTCGCCTCGACCAACGAGAAGGCGGACGCCCTCTTCACCCATGGCACCCCGAACGTCTTCGGCACCAACGCCGACCTCGTGGTCCATCCCCCCGTCGGCAAATGGGTCATCGCGGTCGGCGAGCATATCTTCGGGGCGACCAGCTCGTTCGGATGGCGGTTCTCGGTCGCCCTTCTCGGAACCCTCTCGATCCTGATGGTCGGTCGCGCCGCCCGGCGGATGTTCGGGTCGACGCTGATCGGCACGATCGCCGCCATCCTGCTGGCATTTGACGGCCACCACTTCGTCCAGTCGCGCATCGGCCTGCTTGACCTCATCCTGATGTTCTGGGCGTTCGCCGCATTCTGCGCGCTGCTCATTGACCGCGACCACTCCCGCGCGGTGCTGGCACGCAAGGTGAGCGCCGTGCAGTCGTCGGAGCCCCAACGCGGCGGTACCAACGGCACCAGACTGCAGACGTCCTTGACGTTCGGTCCCTGGCTCGGCTGGCGCCCCTGGCGCTGGGTCGCCGGCATCTGCCTCGGCCTGGCGACCGGGACCAAGTGGTCCGGCCTGTTCTTCGTGATCGCCTTCGTGCTGATGAGCGTCTTCTGGGACATGGGCGCACGCCGCGCCGCCGGCGTGCGCCGCTGGTGGTGGGGCGCCCTCGTCATGGATGGGCTGTATGCCGGCTTGCTGACCGTGACTCTCACGGTCTCGGTCTACCTGGCCTCCTGGGCCGGCTGGTTCGCTTCCAAGAATGCCTACGACCGGCAGTGGGCTGCGACCCATTCGGCAACCACCTTCGCGTGGGTGCCGGACCCCTTGCGCTCTTTGTGGCAGTACCACGAGGAGATGTACAGCTTCCACGTCAACGTGACGTCGGACCATCCGTACAAGACCAACCCGTGGTCGTGGCTTGTCCAGGGCCGGCCGACATCCTTCTTCTACGAAGGCCCGACGAAGGGCCAGGAAGGCTGCCTGGTCCAACAGTGCAGCAAGGCGATCACCTCGATCGGCACCCCGACGTTGTGGTGGGGCGCGACGATCGCGATCTTCGTCCTGTTGTTCATGTGGGCGCTGCGCCGAGACTGGCGGGCCGGCGCGATCCTCGCAGGTCTCGCAGGCGGCTACCTGCCGTGGTTCAACTATCAGCACCGCACCATCTTCAGCTTCTACGAGGTCGCCTTCGTGCCGTTCGTCGTGCTGGCCGTGACCTACGTGCTCGGGCTCGGCATCGGCGGTCGGGAGGCCTCGCCGGGTCGACGCCGGATCGGCCTCGCCGGCGCCGGACTGTTCGTTGTCGCCAGCGTCGCCTGCTTCGCGTTCTTCTACCCGATCTACACCGCTCAGGTCATCCCGTACCAGGAGTGGCAGCTGCGCATGTGGCTGCCCAGCTGGGTCTAGACCTGCGGGCTTGGGGCGGGCAAACTGCCTAGGTCCGTGGCGTGGGTGGGGCGAGGAAAGCTCCCAACAACCCTGGCAGTGCACGGTCTCCGAGCGAGAGAGCCATGGACAGCGGCACGTCCGTGACGACATACCCCTGTCTGCCTGCTGCCGTGGTCGCGGTCAGCGTCGCCAGCCCGGCACGACGCTGGAAGAAGGACTGGCGAAGGTTCCAACCGATAATGCCGTCGCACTCGAGCACGTCACGACGTCGATCGAGCGAGCCCGCGCGCGTGACGAGACAGCTGCCGGAGAGGGCATGCCCCAGGGATCGATAACGATCCGCCGCGAGCAGCACCGCCACCGGCACCGTCGACACTGCAGGCAGGGCAAGCCATGGCGAAGCACCGGAAGAGATGGCCACGCCGGCTGCGACGACCAGGATGAAGGCCAGCAGCAGGGCTCGCACGAAACGACGACGCCGTGCAGCAGGGCCATGGGACGTCAGCGAGACACCCATCGGCGCAGGGTCGTGCAGGATCTGGGCAGCCACGTCCCGTGCCACGGCGCGCGGGGCCGGCGGCAGGAGCAGCGAGCTCCCGCCCTCGGCGCCGCCTCTGGACTTCAGGCCCGTCGTGATACCGGTCAGACGTGCTGCATGGACGGCCCGGAGCAGCAACGGCTCGGCAAGCTCAACGCCCCTCAACCGTCGTTCCTCGATGCTGATGGCCCTGGTCGTCAGAAGTCCGCGGGTGATGTGGAGACTGCCCTGCCCATGGCGTGAGAGTCGAAAACCCCAGTAGGACAGGACATAGCCGCCGATCGAGAGCACCGTGACGAAGGCGACGAGCACGACCAGCCCCTGCGCGACGTCCACCCAGATCGCGGTCCGCTCCAGATGGTCGAGGGCTCCCCTGACGGGTCCCACATCACCGGCGGTGAGGCCCAGCTGGTCGAGGAGTCTCCAGCCGACGCCGAGGATCGCCGCAGCAGCCAGGACCCCCGACATGGTGAACGGCGCGAAGCGCACCCACCGCGGATCCAGCCGCGACAGCTCGACGTCATCATTCCCCGTGTCATCTGTCCCGACGTCATGGCTTCCGAGGTCATCGTTCCCGGCCGTCACGCCGTCTCCGGCGGGACGGACAACCTGGCTCACAGGGCTCCGATGGAGCAGCTCGGCGCGCAAGGCGGTGGCCTCTGCGGCCGAGAGCGAGTCGAGGGACAGCCCGCTGTCCCTCTCGTGACTACCCGTGCCGATATCGACTTTGGCGAGCCCCAGGAGACGGTGCAGTGGTGATGCCGTCACGTCGACGCTGCGAACCCGATCCGCCGGGGTGGCAACGGTCTTGCGCTGCAACAGACCCGTACGCAGCTGGACCTGCTCGGTGGTGATGCGGTATCGGGTGGTCGCCCATCGCAGCACGCTCAACGCAATGATCCCGACAACGCCCAAAGGTCCCCACCACCAATACTGCCCGTTGCCAACTGAGCGCCCCGCAACCACGAGGCCCACCAGGGCGGGGATGGCTCGTGCCAGCTCACGCACGGGATGCACAAGCAGCATCCGGGCGCTCAGACGGCGCCAGGACTGGTCTTGGCCAGTGCCGGACACGTTCATGTCGCGTCGCCCTCGCTGCGGCTGGTGATCACCGTGAGCGCGGCGACCAGGCCCTCGGCAGTCGCGCGATCGAGCCCGTTGATGTGCAGGGGCCCCGCCGCGGACGCCGTTGTGACGGTGACGTTCGCGAGCCTGAAGAGCTGTTCCAGAGGTCCGCGGGCGATGTCGACGGTCTGAACCCTCGAGATGGGAGCGATCCGTCGCTCCTGGCTGATCCAGCCGGACTGGGTATAGACAGCCTCGTTGGTCACCTCCCAACGGTGGACCCGAAAGCGCCACCGGGGCATGACGATGAGGTGCGCTGCCGCGAGCACAAAAGTGGCGCCCAGCGCGGTGAACCGCAGACCGGACTGGTCCGGGGAAGCCACGAACCAGAGCGACTGACCAGCCAGCGCCAGGAGCCAACCCGGCACCGCCCGCACCGTCCAGAACACGACGGCTCGAGGGCTGACGTGGTGGGCAGGATCGCGCAGCTCCATGCGGCCCACCCTGCCACGTACGGACCACGACCCTTGCGCTCACCCACGGCGCGCCCTATTTGACGCGTCCCGACCAGTTGGAGCCATCCCACCAGCGTGACGAGCCCTGGCCCCACGGGTCCGGGTACCAGCCCGGAGGACTCACAAGACCGACGGGGAGGGCCACGGAGCCGCGCGCCTGCCAACGGAACAGAAAGAAGGTCTCGACCCCGATCAAAGCTGTCCCGAGAGAACCGACACTGATCACGAACATGACGATTGCCGCCAGTCCAACAGGATCACCCCCCTGACGATGAGTCGCAAGGGCGAGGTCGCCCAACCACCAGAAGAGTGCTGCGGCGCCCAGGAAGGGCACTGCGCCGGCAGCCCACCATCTCGACGGCATGGACCGGCTGCTCACAATCAGCGATCCAGAGCGCTCCCGCCCTTGAGGGCTTCGACCATTGCGGCTCAGGGGCACGGACACCTGACCGCTGAGCGCCCGGTCTCCTGCATGTGCAAGCGCCAGGCTGAGCATGAGGGCCACGTCGGCCCCGTCCGGCGCCGACGCGATGATCTCCCTCATCGCTTCCTTCACGTCGGCAAAATCGCCAGCCTCAACTGCCAGCAGCGCCAGCGCGAGACGCTCATGCTCATCGAAGGACAGGTCACCGTCCGTCACGACGACTTCCCCTTGATGGCCCTGGACATCATTGAGGAAAGCATGGTTATCGCCTCGCCTTCCTCCTTGAGAACATGACCCCTATGTAGAAGAACCTTCTCAGCCGGATGGGGAGGGTTGTCGATATGACATTGGTCGTACGACCAACCTGAAGTCTGCCCATCACCGGGAACAGCACTGAAGTCATTGGTAAACCTCAGTACCCGCATCCCATTTGCCGGCTGCTGTCAGTTCCTGCTCCAGGTCGTCGTCGTATATAGCCCGCCACGAACAGCACCCTCCGCATCGCGCAGAGGCCGTACGGTGGACCGCGACCCGACTTGATTTGGGGCTGCAGCCATGATTTCAGTCAGTGAATAGATGGCTATAGAACCGACGATTGAGCCACCTGCCACCGGCGGCAGCGTTCACGCCGCCTGCGCGGGGCTGGATCAGAGCGGTCCGCAATGCGCTTGGCATGTCTGCCGCGGACCTCGCAGCACGCCTGCAGGTAACCGCGGCCAGCGTGAGCGACATCGAACGCTCCGAGCACGACCACCGCATC
>DASVHT010000070.1:0-2398 GCA_036382455.1 Dermatophilaceae bacterium | reverse complement strand
GAGAAGCAGCAGTCCGGCGAAGGGATAGGTGTCGGACATGACGCTCCGGAGCAGGGCAAGGCAAGGACGTTGCCGACCAGACTTCCCGGCGCACCAGCACCACCCTAGCGGGACTCTCCCCGATAAGTCGATCTTGAGTGGCCGTCACGACGGGGACGGCCTGCAGGCTCAGGGTGGCGGATTTCTGGGCGGCGATCCGGCGTCGCGAGACGGGTAGGCTCGCGATCAGGCCGAGTGTGCCGTTCTCGTCTTGCCCAGCCAGGCATGCGGCGCCGTAGCCGATGGTCAACAGCAGCACGATCAGCGGAACGAAGTTGGCGTAGAGGTTGGCGTTGAGCCAGCCGGTCGGGGTGGTGAGCGGCCCGTTCGCACCGAACAGCGCGGCGACGTGCCCTCGGCCAAGCCGACGTCGGGATCGCCGTCGCTTCGGCTACCGACGTCGCCAAGGCCTCCGCCAGCCTGGTGCTCACCAAACCCGGGCTCGGCGAGATCCTCATGGCCACCAAGGGCAGCCGCAACAACTACCAACGAATGCAGACCTGGACGCTGGCCATGATCACCCGCAAGGCAGCCATCCCACCGTTCCTCGCCCTGACCCTGCTCGTGTGGGGAACCTTCGCGCTCACCCCGCTGCTGGTGGTGCTGTTCATGCTCCTCGGCGATATCGCCACCTTCGCCCTCTCGAAGGACGAGGAACGGACTCGGCCACGCCACAGCCGGCCGTCACTCGCCGGCCGGCCTCTGGTCTGCCAGGGAGAACAGTCCGTCGGCAAGACGCCGGACGCGGGCGGCGGCTTCGGCACGCGCGACCCACTCGGTGGGGATGGCCGACTCTCCCAACAGGGCTCCTGCGATACCGCCGGTCATCGCCGCGATGGTGTCGGTGTCACCGCCGAGGCTCACAGCGAGGGTGATCGCCTCCGGAAACGAGTACGGGTGGCTCAAGAACGCGCAGACGGCAGCAGGCACAGCCTCAGAAGCGAGGATGCCCGTACCCAGCCGAGCAGCGATCTCGGCCGCTTCGCCGCCTTCCCAGAGCATGGCGGCCTCCTCGAGCCTCACATCGAGCACGATGTCGTCAGACACCGCGCGCAACGCGGCGACGAGGTGGGCTGGGTCAACCGGATCACCTGCGGGGTGGCGTAGAGCCCACGCGACAGCCGCGGCCACGACGCAGGCGCCGGCCACAGCGCCGGGATGGGTGTGGGTCACCAAGGCGCTGCGTCTGGCCAGCTCGACCGCGTCGCCGATGCGCCCACCGGCGGCCAGCGCTGCTGGAACCACCCGCATGGACGCCCCGTTGCTGGCCCGGGCTGCCCCAGCGGCCTGGGCGGCCAGCGCCTGTCGCCAGGTAGTTCCCGACCACAGCGCCGACAGCAGCGCCGCGGTCCTCGAGCTGTAGCCACGTTCGGGGCACAGCGACCACTCGTGCGCGAAGGCGGCCGCCAGGTCGTCCTCGTCAACTCCTCCGGTTCGGATCAGCGACTCGGCAAACGCCACGGTCATCGCCGTGTCGTCGGTGTAGCCGAGCACCGAGGCGCCGCCCTGCACCAGCGCGATGTCCGCGCCAGGCACCACACCGGAGTGGCCCTCGAAGGGCGCGCCAAACACATCACCCACCAGCACCCCGAGCAAAGCGCCCCGGTAGCGAGCCGGATCGAGCATGATCAGATCCTGCCATCGAGGCCATCGGTGTCACCGCCTGCGGCGCAGCGAGGGCGATCAGGTGCTCGGGCTCCTTGAAGCCGAACGTCAGTTGGTGCAGCGCGATGATCCCATGAGGCCGAGTCCTTTGATGTGGAAAGGGCGCTCCAGGGCAGCGCGAAGCTTGTCGGCGTCGACGATCGCGGCGGACGCGTGGGTCGGGCAGCAGCACCGTGAACTCGTCACCACCGAGGCGGGCCACGGTGTCGACCTCCCGCAACGCCGCGGTCAGCGGCGACTCATGCCGCAGTGACCTGGTAGGTCAGCCGGCGGCGGTCCCCGGGCAGGCATGCTGGGGTGGCGTTGAGTTCCTCGGCCAGCAGCCTTGAGGCCGGGAGCCATGAGCCCTCACTGGCAACACTGGCGCGCCTTGCCCGGGGTCTGGGCCTTGAGTTCCACATCGACATCACGCCCGCAGCCCTTGGGCTGCATGCGTCGGCATGACAAGCCGTCAGTCGGTTCCGTCCCCGCCGCCGCGACCAGCAGCCCCGCTCCCACCGGCGCATCGCCCCCACGGTCGGTCTGCTGCGCAGGCTGAACGGGCCAGTGCCACCGACGCCGCCGGTGGCGCGCCCCGGTTGCGTCCGGCGGTGTTCGGCTGATATTCACTCCCGCCGGGCTTGACCGTTCGCATGCGTGTGCGCTGGTATGAACGCGTGCAGGTATCAGACGCTGTCGGTGCCGCGGTCCGGCC
>DASVHT010000069.1:0-3336 GCA_036382455.1 Dermatophilaceae bacterium | reverse complement strand
GCGAAACCCTGACGCCCGGCCTCACCAGCCACCTGATGGATGGCCGCCGCGACGATGTCGTGCTCACCACGAGCCGCACCAACGGCTTCGACGCCGAGCGCCACCGCCTGGCGGGCCAGCAGGTCCAGGTTGCCACCGCCCGAGCTGATCGCGCTCACGCTGAAGCGCTCCGGGTTGGCCGCGACGACCTCCAGCGCCTGAGTGCCGATGGAACCTGTTGAGCCCAGGATGACGATGCAGCGAGGTGAGGTCACTGTCCCATTGTCCGCCACTGTCACTGTGACCGCGTTTGGCAGCCAGCGCTAGCCGATGAAGATCCGCTCGTCGACAAGCTGCTCGACGACGGTTGAGCCACTGGGGTCGAACCTGCCGTGCTCGAAGAGCTTTCGGAACTCCAGGTCGATAGCGTCCACACCATTGCGGTTCTTCTCAATGCTGAAGACGACCCATTCCCGGTAGGTCTCGGCATTGACCAGGTTGTACATGAGGTGATAGCGGGCCACGACGTCGAACTTGTCGTTCATGATGAGCGCCACGTCGGCCTCGTGGGCGAGGGCCGAGGATCCACGCAGATCCCGCAGCCTGACCCGCTTGCCGGACTCAAGACCGGTCTTGTCAACCGCGACCAGAGCGAGAACAGGGACGACCAGCTCCAGGGCCATGTCCTTGAGCCCTTCAACGACCACGGTCACCCGGTCGTCCTCGGCCATGCGGGGACCACGCCGACGTTCCTCGGCCGGTGAGGGGACATGGACCTTCTGCAGATAGTCGACCACCACGAACGGCACCTGACCCGTGTCCTCACGGATCCCCTCGACGACCGCTCTCATGGCGTCGACGTCTGTGTGCGCTCCGCTGGAACGGTGGACATACAGCCGCCGGCCATACTCCTGCAGCGCCTGAACGGCGTCGGCACCACCCTCGGTGCCGGACAGTCGTTCCTCCAGGCTCCTCTCCGAGCTGTGTCGCGCTTCGAACGCCTGGCGGACCCGGGGCAGCATGACCGCCGTGGGACCGGCGATCTCGCCAGCCTCAAGGACGAGCAGCCGCTCGAGCACGGACTGGGTGTCATGCTCGAAAGAGAAGTAGACCGCTCGTTGGTTGGCTGCGAGTAGGTTACGTATCACCTGCAGTGCGAACGTGGTCTTGCCCAGCCCCGGCGGTCCGCCCAGGAGGTTCAGCTCTCCCGATCGGAACCCGCCGCCCAGCACCTTGTCGAGGGACCCGAAACCGGACGGCCACACCTTGCCTGAGACGGCCTCGCCCGCCTTCAGCCGACCGTCGGTCTCCTCCAGAACACTCTGCAGCGTGTCTAGGCGCTCTGTCGTCATGGCTGCATTGCACCACGAGGACGAGCCGTGGCGCCGGAGGTTCAGCAAGGTCTGGCCGAACGGCTGATCCGGGCTCAGCGTTCGAGCAGCGGCTGAACGGCGCTCCAGGTGGTCCCGTCCCGAAAGTCCCGGCGGCGGCGCGCGATGGCCGAGAGGGCCTCCAGGACAACGCGATTTGCCAGCGCCGCGGTGATGTCCGAGTGGTCATAGGGCGGGCTGACCTCAACGACGTCGACGCCCACGACAGGAAGCTCGAGGCAGATCCGTCGCACAGAGTCCAGAAGCTCCCGCGCCGACAGTCCGCCGGGCTCGGGTGTGCCTGTACCAGGCGCGTGACCTGGGTCGCAGACGTCGATGTCGACCGAGAGGAACACACCCTCGCACTCGTCCATGGCGGTGACGAACGCCTCGCTCAGACACGCCCGGAGGCCGCGACGACCGATCTCGCTCATCTCATAGGAGCGCATCCCCTGCCCGGCCATCCAGTCCAGCGTCTCCGGAGGAGGCCAGTAGCCGCGCAACCCGATCTGCAGGAACCTGTCACCCCGCAGGGCGCCGGACTCGATCAGCCGGCGCATCGGTTGTCCGTGACCCCACAGGGAGCCGAACTCGATATCGCCGGTGTCGGCGTGAGCGTCGAAGTGGAGCATGGAGACCCGGCCGTGCCCGAGCACGTTGGCCACGCCCTTGGCATCGGGAAAAGCGATGGAGTGGTCGCCGCCCAGCACGATGGGTATGGCGCCTGCGCGGGCCACCTTCTCGACGGCTGCCTCGAGCGCCGGCAGCGCCTTCTCTACGTCGCCGGAGTACATCTCGACATCTCCGGCGTCGACGACCTTGAGGTCCACCAGGCCGTCGGTGCGTAGCGCGAGGCTGGGGCGCTTGCCGTCGTGAGGCAGGTAGTCGGTCATCCGGATGGCCATCGGGCCGAACCGCGCGCCCGGGCGGTGGGAGGTCCCACCGTCAAAGGGTGCCCCGAGGATCACGACGTCCGCGTCGGCATACGTCCCGGGCTCGTCGAGGTCGCATCGCGGAACCCCCAGAAACGTGATGTCGGGCCCGAACTGAGGACCGTATCGAGTCATGGCTTTGACCCTGGATGCGCATGTGGGCGGTCCTCCATCCCCCACGCGGAGCCGTAGCCACCGGGCTGGGGCGAGCTGAGCAGGTCGAGGAAGGGCACCGCGTCGAAGGACTCGGGCCCGCGCACACCGGTCCCACGCCACACACCGGTCGCCAGGAGCTCAAGTGCCACAACGGGATTGACCGCGGTCTGCCACACAACACATTGGGCGCCGTACTCGCGCATCGCCCACTCGTTGTCGACCACGTGGTGGAGGTAGACCTCACGCGGCTCGCCGTCCTTGCCCGTGCCGGTCACCCAGAGACCTGCGCAGGTCTTGCCGGTCATGCGTGGGCCGATCGTGGCCGGGTCGGGCAGGCAGGCCGCGACCACGTCACGCGGGGACACCTGTATGCCGCCCACACTGACCTTCTCGGTGCGGTCCAGGCCGAGGGCGTGCAGGGTCCTGAGCACCTCGATGAAGTCGCCGCCAAGACCGTACTTGAAGGTCACGCGCCTGGCCTCGACCCAGCGCGGCATGAGCAGGACCTCCTCGTGCTCGACGTTGACGCACTCGACCGGGCCGATGCCCTCGGGAAAGTCGAACACCTCGGGCTCGCTGAACGGCGCCGTGGTGTACCAGCCCCTGTCCTTCTCCCAGACCACAGGAGGGTTGAGGCATTCCTCGATGGTGGTCCAGATCGAGAAGCTCGGAGCGAAGATCTCCTCGCCCTGGTCGCCTCGAACCACCAGGTTGGCCCCGTCACGGGTCCCGAGCTCGTCGATCTCGCTGAACAGGTGGTCGGCTGCGTATCGCGCGAAGACGTCCGAGAGCCCCGGCTCGACCCCGATCCCCACGAGCGCCAGCCGTCCGGCATCCTCCCACCGCTGCGCTGCCGCGAACTGGTCGTCCCCGAGCTTGACGCCCGGCTCGGCATACGG
>DASVHT010000068.1:0-3320 GCA_036382455.1 Dermatophilaceae bacterium | reverse complement strand
GAGCTTCACGAGGTCGCTGACCTGCACTCGGAGGCCGAACGGCGGCTGTACGCTGCTCTAACCCAGGCGGGGGTAGCAGCCAGCCTCAAGCCGGTCGTGCAGGGTTACGAACTCGACTTCGCCATCGACACACCAACCGGGTCGGTCGACATCGAGGTCGACGGCACCCACCACACCGACGCCCGTGGCCGCCAGCGCCGCCAGGACCTGGCCCGCGACCGGGTTCTCGAAGGGCTGGGCTGGCGGGTTCTGCGCATGCCAGCGTGGCAGTGCCTCGTCGACCCCGCCGCCGCCGCGACCGCCGTGGGCGACGCCCTTCGCTCCTTCGCGCCGTCGGCCTGACCAGCCCACTTCGGGGTGCCGTTAAGGAGCGTGTCACAAGGGGCGAAGTACCCGCAGGCTCCCGCAGTGCCAGCCGATGTTGCGCCGCGTCCGCAGACGATCATCTACGAGACGGAGGCGGAGCGGCAGAGCCGCGAGCAGGAGCAGCTGTCTCCTGACACGTGTCCACGATCTGCGTAACGGCAGGTTGGTCGCTGGACAGTGCGAGGAGGGCTGGGGCAGCCCGGACTGGCAGGCTGGGGCGGTGACGAACCCTGTGCGTGTCGGCTAGTTCGCTCTGCTGGCCTTGCCGGCGGAGCCCCCTACGCTCACGCGGCTGTCGCCGAGGGAGCGATCCGGCTCGTGTTCACCGCCGGGGCGTGTCCGCTGGATCAGGCCGGCGCCACCGTGGCAGTCGGTGACGTGGCTGGCCAGGCGGAGCAGGCGATGGGCAACTTGGCGCGTCGCGCTGCAGGCCGCCGGGGCTGATCTGCCTGACGTGGTCAAGACGACGGTGTACATAGCCACGCAGCGCCGACAGGACCCGCTGGCAGCCTGGGAGGTGGTCAGCCGGCACTTCGGCGACCATGACCCGCCGGGCACCTTGCTCGGCGTGAGCGTGCTGGGCTATCGCGACCAGCTCGTCGAGGTGGAAGCTGTCGCCGCCCAGCCCTTAAGGCGGTCCGGACCGGCGAACTGATTATCAGCGGGACGGCTGCCATGCGCGACGGCTGGAAGCCGGCGGTTGTGCGACGAGCACGGGTCGGTAGCAGGTGACCGTGTCCGCACGTCGGCATCGCGTGTTGGCTGACCCGCTCCCGCCCTCGGCCGTGTTCGGGTGGTCGAGGAAACCGGTCACGTGGACTGGTCGAGCTTGGCGATGACGCGTTCGGAGATGGCGGTGAGCGTGTCGAGTTCGTCAGGAGTGAGCAGGTCGATGAAGTGTGTCCGGACCCACTGGACGTGTCCGGGGGCGGCGCGGCGGAGTGCGTTATGCCCGGCCTCGGTGAGCCGGACCATAGTTCCTCGGGCGTCGCCGGGACACTCTTCTCGGGTGACCAGCCCTCGCTGTTCCATCCGTCGCAGCTGGTGCGCCAGTCGGCTGCGATCCCAGCCTGTGGCCGCTGTGAGGTCTCGGGGGCGCAGGGGCCGGTCAGGCGCGTCCGCCAGCGGCGCCAGCACCTGGTAGACCGCGCCCGACACACCAGAGCCGGCGAGCTGATGCTCCATTCCGGCACCGAGCCCTCGCCACAGGTCTAGGAAGGCCCACCAGGCGCGCTGCTCGCGGTCATCGAGCCACCGCGGCGGTTCCATGACACCTCCCGCACACGGATGTTGACGCGTCAGTATCCGGCCGATACGTTACTGACGTGTCAGCAATCCTAGCGCCGGTTCACGGCGAGATCCCAACGTTGGCAGGCCGGGCCCAACCGTCGAGCCGTGACGCGTTGGGCTCACGGCATCGCGAACAAGCGGAACGTCGTCCAGTACTTCAATGCCTTCCGTAACGCGACCGCACATCGGGCACCACCGGAAGGAGACGGTTATGACCGCCAGCAGCCTTGCCTCAGTTGAAGTTCCCAGACCTGGGACGTACCGGATAGATCCGCAACGCTCCACGGTGTCGTACTCCGGACGGCACATGTTCGGCCTGGGCGTCGTGCACGCCACCTTTGCCATCAGCTCCGGAGAGCTGCGGGTCGCCGACCCGTCCACGGCCTCGACCGTGACGGTCAGCGTGGACGCCGGCAGTTTCCACTCCAACAGCGCCAAGCGCGACAACGCCGTGCGCTCCGCCACGTTCCTCGACGCCGCCGCCTATCCCGAGATCACCTTTGCCTCGGATGGCCTGCGCGAGGATGGTGACCACTGGCGACTGACCGGCAACGTGACCGCGCACGGCAGCACCGCCCCCGTAGACGTACTGATCGACCAGGCGACGCATGAGGCCGGCGCCTGGCGCGTGCACGCCCGAGCGGAGCACCTTGACCGCTATGCCTTCGGCGTCACCAAGGGCCGGGGCATGGTCGGGCGTTACCTCGACCTGGACCTCGATGTGTTCGCGGTACCGGCGTGACGACGCCGCAGGAAGCGGTCGCAACCGCCGCTGAGCCGGTCACCGCTCGTTCGGTACTCGCTGGCCGGCAACTGTAGGTCACTCGGGTAGCGATCGGCCGCGACCGTCCCCGTGATCCACACGTGCCGCGATAGTTCAGTCCAATGCCGACAGGCATCTGGCTACCTGAAATGACCTGAAATGCCGTCGGCCAAAGCATTCGGTGCGCCGAGAAGAAAGGGACAGCGGATGGCGATCGTGGTTCATATCGTAAACACGCCCAAGACTGACGCTACTGAGGCGTACGAGGCGTCATGGGCGCTTCTCGATGCGCAGAATGCCCGCCATCCCGAGGGCCGCCAGAGCCACACGGCCTGGTTGGTCGGCGATGTACTGCATGTCTGCGACGTCTGGGACGCTCAAGAGAACATGGACGCTTTCATGAAGACCATCGGCCCGGTCATGCAGGAATCCGGCATGACGCTCGCGGGACCCCCCGAAGTGGGCCAACTCTTGAAGGTCGTGAGGCCCGACTAGCCTGGCGCACCCTGGTAGCCCGGCCGCCACCGCCCTTGTGCACCACGCTCATCGGGCTTGCGCCAGTCCGGCCCGTTGCCCCTGACCGACGCATTGGGCCGCCCAGCCATGGTCGCGGGTAGGTGCCATCTGTTTAGCCGTCCCGAGGATCAGCTCGACACCTGGGCCAGGATCGTGGGCGGCACCTCCCCGCCAACTCGATCCTGTCCGCCGCGCCGGGTCGCTGCTGACCCGGGCGTACCCCACGACGGACACGGCGGCAGCGCGCCAATCGTCCCCAGGGTCGCTCGGGACCCTGGGCGCAGCGTTCGCGGCCAGCATCATGGCCGGCTAGCGTCTCGACGTGCCGAAGCACCACTACGTCCCGGCGGCCCTCATCGGCCGCTTCTCGACTGAGACGACGCTG
>DASVHT010000067.1:0-9955 GCA_036382455.1 Dermatophilaceae bacterium | reverse complement strand
ACCTTGGCAAAGTGCACGGTCGTCGAGGCCACAGCGCCTATGGTCGCGCTGGTGCCGCCGTCGCTCTCGTCGCGGTCGTCGATCAGCCAGTGGCCGGTGTGCAGCACGCCGGATCGCCCGCGCATCCCCTTCCACCGGAGGGTCGCCTCCGCCTCGTCGGCGGGCTTGCCGAGTATGTCCCCATGGAGCTCGAGGACAGAGTCGCAGCCAAGGATCAAGGGGCCGGTGGGTGCGCCATCTGGACGGGGGTCGCCCCCCAGGCGGCCTGTCACTGCCTCGCACTTGGCCCGTGCGAGGACGAGGGCAACGTCCTCGGGCTCGAGCTGGCCAAACGTCGAAGCCGCCTGTGTGACAACGAGATCCTCGTTGATGTCGCTGACCAGGACGTATGGCGTCACCCCGGCACGTTCTAGCGTCTCAAGTCTTGCGGCGGAGGCAGAGCCCAGAACAAGGGGCACCAATGGAGAGGCCATGAGGGCAGGCTATCGGAGCAGTGGCCGATCACGCCGGGTCGGCTCACCACCGTGCCGGTCACGGGCGTCAAGAGTCATCAGTGATCAAGGACTCAACCCTGACCTCTTGACAACCCACCCCTGCAATCACCCGGTTGAATCGCAGGGTTCTTGGTCTGATTGGTCGCTTTGAAGAATGAGTCTCGGGTTTCTCGAACCGCCATTGATCATCACAGTTTGATAACGCAGCCCCGTGCGGCTGGTGTTTAGGGCAAGAATGAGGGCGATACGACCAAGAGCCGTAGAGGGTGCATTATCAACGGAAGGAAGAACGATGGGAACCGGACGCAAGTCCATCGCTATTACGAGCGCAGTGCTCTCGTTGGGGCTAGCGGTCTCCGCGTGTAGCTCGTCTACGACGCCGTCGTCGACGGCGACGTCGAAGACGGCGGCCGCCGTACCGCAGATCAATGCAGCGGACTTCACGGCCGACTTCGCCCTCATGAAGGAGCTGACCGGACTGGCCGCGCAGGGCAAAGGCCTGATCGGAGTGCTCCTGCCCGACACGACGACATCGACCCGGTACGTCCAGTACGACGCTCCCTACCTCAAGCAGGCATTCGAGGCCGCGGGACTCAAGTCCAGCGACTTCAAGATCGACAACGCCAACGGCAGCGCCTCCACCATGCAGACCCAGGCCGATGCGGACATCAACGCCGGTGCCTCGGTTCTGCTGGTCGACCCGCTCGACTCCGGCAGCGGCGCCGCGATCGAGGCAAAGGCGGTGGCTGCGGGTGTGAAGGTGATCGACTACGACCGCCTGACCAAGGGTGGACCGGCCGACCGCTACTACGTCAGCTTCGACAACGTGAAGGTCGGCAGCCTGATCGGCTCCGGTGAGGTGGCCTGCCTCACGGCCTGGAACGTGGCGAAGCCGAACATCCTGATCATGAACGGCGACCCTACTGACAACAACGCGAAGCTTTTCGCAGAGGGTTACCACAGCGTCGTCGACCCGAAGTTCGCTGACAAGTCCTACGTGAAGGTCGGCGAGCCGGCCGGCACCTGGACCCCATCGGTAGCCGCAACGACGTTCGAGCAGCAGTTCACTGCTCACCCGAACATCAATGCGGTCATCACGCCCAACGATGACAACGCGAACGCCGTCATCTCGGTTCTCAAGAAGAACAACATCCCGGCAAAGAAGTTCCCGACCACCGGTCAGGACGCCTCACTCCCGGGTCTGCAGAACATCCTCACGGGCTACCAGTGCGGAACGGTGTACAAGCCGATCTACCTGGAGGCGCAGGCAGCCGCAGCGTTGGCTCTGTACCTGCGGGCGGGTGTGACGGCGCCGGCTACGCTGGCCAACGCGACGACCAAGGACACGGTCCTCGCCAAGGACATCAAGTCGGTCTACACCACACCGGTCTGGGTCACTACCGAGAACATGGCCGCGACCGTCGTCAAGGACGGGGCGGTCAAGGCAGCTGCCCTGTGTGCGGGCGCAGTTGCGAGCGCCTGCACGGCAGCAGGGATCAAGTAACCATCCTTTGATACGTGGTTGGGTCGCCGCTCGCGACCCAACCACGTACTCTGTTCTGCTCAACTGTTCTGCTCAACGAACACCGGGAAGAGGCGGCGGAAGGCATGACAACAACCACGGAGGGGGCCGCCCCGACCGGCCCGGCAGTCGA
The DNA here is from genome assembly GCA_036382455.1 of Dermatophilaceae bacterium. GTDB lineage: Bacteria > Actinomycetota > Actinomycetes > Actinomycetales > Dermatophilaceae > UBA4719. Next base: position 7,806 of record DASVHT010000067.1, on the reverse strand, counting down.
TGAGGAGATGCCGCTCCTTCGACTTCGAGGGGTCAGCAAGCACTTCGGTCCCGTACAGGCCCTCACGGAGGTCAACCTCGACATCCCGGTCGGACAGGTCACCGCGCTCGCAGGTGACAACGGTGCCGGCAAGTCGGTCATGATCAAGACCATCTCGGGCATCCATCCCCCTGATGGCGGGCAGATGTGGTGGGCCGGCAAACCCATGCACGTCCATACGCCTGGTGAAGCCGCTGCCCTCGGGATCGAGACCGTCTACCAGGACCTCGCGCTCTGCGACAACCTCGACATTGTGCAGAACATGTTCCTCGGTCGCGAACGGATGCATCGCGGGCAGCTGGACGAGGAGTCGATGGAGAACGCAGCCCGGGAGACCCTCACCAGCCTCGCGGTCACGACCGTTCGTTCGGTCCGACAGGCCGTGGCATCCCTGTCGGGTGGACAGCGCCAGTCCGTCGCCATCGCCAAGGCAGTCCTGTGGAACTCCCAGCTCGTGATCATGGACGAGCCCACGGCTGCGCTGGGGGTCGCCCAGACTGCTATGGTCCTGGCCCTGGTGCGAAGACTCGCCGATCAGGGCTACGCGGTGATGATCGTCTCGCACAACATGAACGACGTGTTCGAAGTTGCGGACCGCATCGCCGTATTGCGACTGGGAAAGATGGTCGCCGAAAGACCTGCCGCCGAGATGGACCGGCAGATTGTGGTGGACCTCATGACGACGGGTGTGTCGACGCGGGTCGCACAGCCACGACCGAGTGCGGAGTAGCTATGTCGAACCTCAAGGAAGGCACCTCGACGCCGGACGCGAAGCTTCCCGGAAGTGTCGACCCGTCCACCGGCGCAGTGCAGCAGGCCGACTCCGCAGGCGCCTACCTTCGCGCATCCCTGGTTCGGATCAGGGGCGGTGAGACCGGAGTCCTGCCGGTGGTCGCTGGCCTGCTGCTCGTCTCGGTCCTGTTCCAGTCACTCAACAGCCACTTCCTGACCACTGGCAACCTGGTCAACCTGCTGGTGCAGGCCGCCGTCTTCAGCCTGCTCGCGATGGGCGAGGTCTTCGCCCTTCTGCTGGGTGAGATCGACCTGTCCGCCGGATTCGTGGCCGGCCTGAGCGCCGTGGTCATGGCTGAGCTCGTCCAGCCCGCTCACGGCTGGCCCTGGTGGGCGGCGATCGCCGCGGCGCTCGTGGTGTGCGCCTTGATCGGGCTCCTGCAGGGGACGTTGATCACGCGCCTCGGACTTCCCTCGTTCGTCGTCACGTTGGCTGGCTTTCTGTTCTGGCAAGGGGTGATGCTCTATATCCTCGGCGACGGCGGGTCGATCCTGATCCAGGACAACATCATCAACGACATCGTCAGCGGGACCCTGACCAGGGTCGCCGGCTGGGTCGTGATGCTGGTCGCCGTCGGGGCCTTTGCATGGCAGACCTGGCGTCGCGACATGCGTCGCCGTGACGCCGGTCTGACCGCACCTCCGACCTCTCTGACCATTGCTAAGATCGTCGCCGTTCTGGTTGCAGGGGTGGCACTCGTCCTGCTCTGCAACGCCGATCGCGGCGTCCTGGTCCCGGTCTTCGGGATGCCCTGGGTCATCATTCTGGTCTTCGTCGTCGTCGCGCTCTGGACGTTCGTGCTCGGCCGGCTGAAGTTCGGACGCTACATCTATGCCATCGGCGGCAACGCCGAGGCCGCCCGACGGGCCGGAATCAACCTGAAGATGATCCGGACGACGGCTTTCATGCTCTGCTCCCTCACAGCGGGGATCGCCGGGCTCGTCTACGCGTCACGGCTGCGCTCGATCTCCACCGCGCTGGACGGTGGCACCCTCGTCCTGTACTCCGTGGCGGCGGCAGTCATCGGCGGAACGAGCCTGTTCGGCGGCCGCGGCAAGGCCATGCACGGGGTGATCGGTGGCATCGTGATCGCCGCGATCGCCAACGGCATGGGACTGCTCGGCTTCAGCGCGGCTGCGCAGTACATCGTCACCGCGCTGGTGCTGCTGATCGCGGTCACGCTTGACGCTGTGGCCCGACGGAATCGTCCGGAGGGTACCTAGCCAAGGGCCGCACCCCAACCATCGCGCGGATGAGTCGGTGAAGGCCCCCGGCGTGCGAGGTTATCCGAGCAGTGCCTCACGCAGTGTGTCCAGGCCGACCCCGCCGAGGTCGAGGGCGCGGCGGTGGAATGCCCTGATGTCAAAGGCATCTCCTTCACGGGCTTTGACCTCGTCGCGGAGCTGCAGCCAGAGGCGCTCGCCGATCTTGTAGGACGGTGCCTGCCCGGGCCAGCCGAGGTAGCGGTCGAGCTCGAAGCGCAGGAAGGCCTCGGCCATGTTGGCGTGGGCGGACAGGAACGTCCAGGCCTTGTCGTAGGTCCATTCGCCGCCGCCGACCTCAGCGGGAGCGGTGAGTCCACAGTGGACCCCGATGTCGATGACGACCCGCGCCGCGCGCAGCGACTGGCTGTCAAGCAGGCCCATACGGTTGCCAGGGTCGTCCATGTAGCCCAGCTCGGCCATCAGGCGCTCTGCATAGAGGGCCCAGCCCTCACCGTGGCCGGAGGTCCATGCGTCCATGCGTCGCCAGCGGTTGAGCAGCCCGGAGCGGAAGACGGTCTGTGCAACCTGGAGGTGATGGCCCGGGACACCCTCGTGGTAGACGGTCGTCAGCTCGCGCCACGTGCCGAACTCGGTGATGCCTTTGGGCACCGACCACCACATTCGACCCGGTCGGCTGAAGTCCTCGGACGGCCCGGTGTAGTAGATGCCGCCGGTCTGGGTCGGGGCGATCATGCACTCGATGGTGCGGACCGGCTCGGGGATGTCGAAGTGGATCCCCGCAAGGTTGGTGATGACCTCGTTGGCCTTGCCCTGCATCCACGCCTTGAGCTCGTCGGTGCCGTGCAGCTGGTAGCCCGGATCGGCATCGAGGATCTCGATGGCCTCCATGACGGTGGCGCCCGGCTTGATCCGCTCGGCCACCGCCTCCATCTCGGCGGCGATGCGGGCCAGCTCCTGCTGGCCCCATTCGTAGGTCTCCTCGAGGTCGACTCGTGCGCCGAGGAAGGACCGTGACAGGAGCTCGTAGCGCTCGCGGCCGCAGGCGTCAGCCTCTGGGGCCTGGGGCAGCAGCTCGCTGCGCAGGATGTTGCCCAAGCGCGTGTAGGCCGCCGCAGCCTGGGTCACCGCGTTGCGAAGTGCCCCTGCAGTGGCATCCCCGAGACCTTCGCGCCCAAGCCCATTGGCGCTGAGCAGATGGGAGAAGTACCCGTCCTCGGCCGTGAGCTGCGCGCACTGGGCCGCGCAGGCCTGGACCTGCCGTTTGGGGCTCACCAGACCCTTGGCTGCGGCTAGTCGCAGGGACTGCGCGTAGCCGTCGAGCGCAGCCGGGATCTTGGTCATGCGAGCCGCAATCGTGAGCCATTGAGCATCTGTGTCCGTGGGCATCAGGTCAAAGATGTCGCGGATCGCCTGCATCGGAGAGGCGAGGACGTTGAGGGACATGTGGTCGAGCCCTGCGCCGTGGGTCTCCTCGGCCAGACCCAGTCGCTCCTGCATCGCCGCGACGGTCACGTCGTCGATGTTGTCAACCGGGGTGGTAAGAGCCAGGGCATCGAGGGTCCTCCGGCGCAGGTCGGAGAGGGCGGCGAGGCCGGCGGGCGAGAAGTCGTCCAGATCCTCGTCGTGTCCGGCAATCCCCAGATGGGTCGCCGCGATGGGGCTGAGCTCCACCAACGAGTCGAGATACTTGTCAGCGATGCGGTCAACGTCCGTGGTGGGGCGCGCTTCAGGTCCGTGTGTGTCGGTGGTCACCGGTCGAACGTATACCCCAGCCCGGGCGACCGATCGAGCCGTCAGCGGGAACGAGCGGACGCCCGCCAGGCTCCCTGGCCGTGCGGGGGGGTCAGGCGGACCATCCGACGGGGGGAGCTCCACCTGGACTGGACCTTCATGCCGACTGCGAGAGAATGCGGGTCGCCCGGATCGGCGTCCGAGACGTCGCCACCGGCAGCGGCAAGGACCGCGACAAGGGCAGCCAGCTCCTCCGGCGAGGCGTTGCCGCGCACCAGACTCAGGCGAGGAGTGACCGCTCCATCCGGTTTGGAGGTCCGAGGGCCTGAAGTGTTGTCAGCCATAGGGATTCGTCCGATCAGAGGGGTATGTTGCCGTGCTTCTTCGGGGGCAGGCTCTGGCGTTTGTTGCGTAGTGCGCGTAGAGCCTTGATGACGTAGGACCGGGTGAAGGATGGTGGGATCACCGAGTCGACATACCCTCGTTCAGCGGCCATGTAGGGGTTGGCCAAGGTGTCTTCGTAGTCAGTGATGAACCTCTGACGGGCCGCGTCGACATCGCCTTCGGCAGCCGCGACCTTGGCGATCTCCTTGCGGTACAGGATGTTGACCGCGCCCTGGGCGCCCATGACGGCGATCTGCGCCGTTGGCCAGGCCAGGTTCATATCGGCGCCGAGGTGCTTGGACCCCATGACGTCGTACGCGCCGCCATACGCCTTGCGGGTGATGACTGTGACCAGGGGGACAGTGGCCTCGGCGTAGGCGTAGAGGAGCTTCGCGCCGCGGCGGATGATGCCGTTCCACTCCTGGTCGGTGCCGGGCAGGAAACCCGGGACGTCCACGAACGTGAGCACCGGGACGTTGAACGCGTCGCAGGTGCGGACGAACCGGGCGGCCTTCTCGGAGGCGTTGATATCCAGACAACCGGCGAGCTGCATGGGCTGGTTGGCGACCACACCCACCGTGCGACCGTCGACCCTGCCGAAGCCGCAGACGATGTTCGGCGCGAACAGCGCTGCAACCTCGAGGAAGTCAGCCGAGCCGTCGTCTGTGCTGTCAACAATGTGCTCGACGATCGTGCGGATGTCGTACGGCGTGTTGGCCGAGTCCGGGATGAAGGTGTCCAGGAACTCGTCGTCGGCGGTGACACCGGCAGCCAGGCCGTCGACGTCCGGCTCGAACGACGGGGCATCCTCGAGGTTGTTGGACGGCAGGTAGGACAGCAGCGCCTTGACGTAGTCGATGGCGTCGTCCTCGTCCTGACCCATGTAGTGCGCCACGCCCGTCTTGGAGTTGTGCGAGTAGGCGCCGCCGAGCTCCTCCATGCCGACGTCCTCGCCGGTGACGGTCTTGATGACGTCGGGGCCGGTGATGAACATGTGCGAGGTCTGGTCGACCATCACCGTGAAGTCGGTGATCGCAGGGGAGTACACCGCGCCGCCCGCGCAGGGGCCGAGGACCAGGGATATCTGGGGGATGACGCCTGAGGCGTGGACGTTGCGACGGAAGATCTCGGCATAGAGCCCTAGCGCGACCACGCCCTCCTGGATACGGGCGCCGCCGGAGTCGTTGATGCCCACGAGCGGGCAGCCGATCTTCATCGCGAGGTCCATGACCTTGACGATCTTCTCGCCGAAAACCTCACCCAGGGACCCGCCGAACACCGTGAAGTCCTGGGAGAACACGCAGACCTGACGGCCGTCGACCGTGCCATAGCCCGTGACCACTCCATCGCCATACGGGCGGGTCTTCTGCTGCCCGAACGCGATCGAGCGGTGGCGCGCGAGCTCGTCGAGCTCGACGAACGAGTCCTCGTCCAGCAGCGCCGTGATCCGCTCGCGGGCGGTCTTCTTCCCCTTGGCGTGCTGCTTCTCGACAGCCTTGCCCGACCCGGCGTGCACGGCCTCGTGGTTGCGCGCGATCAGGTTAGCCAGCTTGCCTGCAGTTGTGTGGATGTCGGGGTCGGACAGGGCCGTATCTTCGGAGAGAACTACATCTGCCATGGCGGCAGCCTAGCCTTAGACCCGTGCGTGCGATTCTCGACTCCCAGTGGGTGAAAGCGACGTTGATCGCGGGGCAAAACCCTTGGCAGATGGTCGATGTCCATGAGTCGCTCGATTCCACCAACCTCGAGGCGCTGCGAGCCCCTCATCCGTGGCGAGTCGTGGTGGCCGATCATCAGAGCGCCGGCCGCGGCCGCATGCTGCGCCGTTGGCTGGCGCCCCCGGGGGCCTCTATTGCGGTTTCGTGCGTGGTTCCCATGCCTGCGGACCGTCCGGCTGACGTGGGCTGGCTCCCCCTGCTGGCGGGTATGGCGATGCGGCAGTCGCTGGCGGACGTCGCCGACGTCGAGGGCCGGCTCAAGTGGCCCAACGACGTCCTGGCGCAGGAGAGAGCCGGCGACCCGGGGGCGCCCTGGCTGAAGATCTCGGGAATCCTGTGTGAGATGGTGCCCGGCGGTGGGCTGGTGGTCATCGGCGCGGGTGTGAACATCGACCAGATGCGCACGGAGCTACCAGTGGACACGGCGACGTCTCTGGCCCTGTGCGGTGGTGCCGCGAACGTCCGCCGCGAGGACGTCATCGTTCACTATCTCGGGGTGCTGGCCGACCTTCACCAGGCCTGGGCCGGAGGTGGCGCCGGACTGGAGGCCCTGCGCGCGGCATACCGCTCCCTGTGTCTGACGATCGGACTCGAGGTGGACGTCCACCAACCCGACGGTGTGGTCGCCCAGGGCACGGCGACCGGGGTCGACGACAGGGGTCGCCTCGTGGTTGCGGCCCCGGGTTCGCTCAAGGCGCACGCGGCAGGAGATGTCATTCATGTGAGGCGCAGGCAGCCGGGTGGAGGAAACACGGCATGATCGAGGTCATGTCCCGATGCCATGATCCAGAGACCAGGCACCCGAGATGAACCAGGCCGGTCGCCATCGCACGGGTCTGCCCCCAGACCCGACTGGTGGCTCCGTGCCGACAGCCGACGATGTCGAGGCCAGGCTGCTCGGCGGGCGGCGCTCGATCTGTCGTCGAGAGCTCAGTGCGACGGCATCGGTGTCCCTGCTCAGCGCCAGGAGGTTCTGGCACGCGCTCGGGTTCCCCGACGTCGGGGACGAGGACGAGGTGTTCACCGGGGCAGACCTGAGCGCCCTGCAGTCCGTGGCCGCCCTGGTTCGAGGTGGCCTCGTCGACGAGCACGCAGCGCTCGCCATGACCCGAGCCTTCGGCCGAACCGCCGACCGACTGGCCGAGTGGCAGACCGAGCTGATGGCAGAAGCGATTGGAGGTTTGAAGGGTGGCTCGCAGCCCCGTAAAGGGAGCCTGCGAGCAGGGGAAAGAGCCGCGCTTCAAACCGACGAGGGCAAAGGGGCGCCGGACCCAGTGACCACCCATGCCGCCGCCGTGAAGCTGGCGGATATCGCCGACGATCTGGAACCGCTGCTGATCTACGCTTGGCGACGTCATCTGTCCGCAGCTCTCTTGCGAATGGTCTCCGACTCCGAGCCGGCAAGGGACCAAACGGGTCAGATCTGCCGACCCGCCGGACGCCGCGGCATGATGGGTGACGACGCCGCAGGCCATGACGACGATGATGGCGAACTCCGAGGAGACGTGGGTCCATGAGTGAGCTGAGCACCCCCACCCGGCCGATGGTGCGGATCACCCGGCATGGCCCTGATGACCTCATCGCTGAGCTGGCGCTGGACAGGCCCGAGGCGATGAACGCCGTGTCGACGCAGATGGCCCGGGAGCTGGGTGCTGCCTGCGCCGAGCTCTCGGCCGATCAGGGCGTGCGCGTGGTCGTGGTCACGAGCACCAGCCCGAAGGCGTTCTGTGTCGGTGCCGACCTCAAGGAGCGAAACTCGTTCACCGATGCCGACCTGATGGCAGCGCGCCCTTGGGCGCGCGCGGCATACAACGGGGTGCTGAACCTGCCGATGCCCGCGATCGCCGTGGTCGAAGGGTTTGCCCTTGGTGGCGGCCTGGAGATCGCGCTGAGCTGCGACCTGATCATCGCCGGA
>DASVHT010000066.1:0-1792 GCA_036382455.1 Dermatophilaceae bacterium | reverse complement strand
CCTACCGCCTCAGCGGCTGCGCCGCCAACGATAGCTGCACCAAGAGACACCAGCAGTTTCGTGCGTGCTGAGGTAGACAATCGCGGAACGCCCTGATGGCTCGCCGAATCACGTTGCATAGCCCTAGATTGCCAGCGCAATACTCATAAACGCAGCACTTCAGACCGGACGGGGGCGTCGCGCCCCATCGGTCGCTGAACCTACAAGGTCGCAGACGGATCGGGACGGCTTGGTCAACCACGAGGAATGACCGGGCGATGTCGATGAGGATTCGATATCCTTGATGGTGTGCTTTCCCTGTCCGCGTTGACGACGGCGCGGCGTGGTGTCGCGATGCTGGGGTCGACGATGCACCCGGATGGCTATCACGGCGTGCACGCGCGGGCGGGCTTCTTCGAGGGCTGGTATGTCAAGTTGGTTTCGGCCGACCGGATGGTTCGGCTGGCGGTGATACCGGGGATCTTCCTGGGAGTGGACGGTTCGGCCGATCGGCACGATGAGGCGTTCGTGCAGGTGCTTGACGGCGTGACCGGCCGCTCCTGGTACGAGCGCTACGACGCTGCGGACTTTCACGCAGCGACCAACAGGTTCGACGTGACGATCGGACCGAACAGGTTCAGCGAGCGGGGACTCACGCTGGATCTGGGCGAGTCCGGCCTGCGCGGCCAGGTGCAGTTCAGCACCGCGTTCGATCCGTGGCCGGTGACAGTGCGTTCGCCAGGGATCATGGGCTGGTACTCGTGGGTTCCGGTGATGGAGTGCTACCACGGCGTCGTCTCCTTCGGCCATGGCTTGTCCGGGTCGCTGTCGCTCGATGGTGGTGCGCTGGCCTTCGACGGGGGGCTCGGCTACCTCGAGAAGGATTGGGGCCGGACCTTTCCCTCGGGCTACATCTGGATGCAGAGCAACCACTTCACCCACTCCGGCGTGTGTCTGACTGCCTCGGTCGCGGTGATCCCGTGGCACCGCACCCAGTTCCGCGGATTCATCGTCGGGTTGCGCATGCCGGGGCCTGACGGCCGCCCCACCCTGCATCGGTTCGCCACCTACACCGGTGCGCGCACCACACAGCTTGCCGTCGACGACAAACGGGTGCGTTGGTCGCTGCGCGCCAAGACCGGGGCGACACTAGAGATCAGCGCCGAGCGGCGGCGCGGCGGACTACTGCACGCGCCGGAACCCACCCAGATGCACCGCCGGGTCGAGGAGACACTGGACGCCCGCATCCACCTCAGACTCGCCGACCGGGCCGGCCAGATCCTGCTGGAGGACTGCGGTGAGGTCGCCGGACTCGAGGTGCACGGTGACATCGACGGTCTTCTCGCGATGACCTGACGCTCAACAACGCCCGACCCACGCGCCATCGTGGTTGTCGTGACACACGCAGCAGGACACGGAGCCTGCAGCACGTCGCCTTGGCCACCGCCAGTCCCGAGATCGACCGCCACACCATCGACGTACACAGATCAGTTCGAGATGCCGACCGACACGGACAGGCCGCGCCCGCGGACCAAGTGCGTTTGAGTCCCGCTGAGCGATCAGCATGCGGTGATCGCTTACATCTATCCGGACGTCGCCGCACCGGTGGGTCGGTGTTGCGCAGCAGGTCGTTTACTTACGCTGCGAGGGCGTGGTGGATGGTTCCTGCAAGCTGATGGCGTCCTGCATACGAGGCAGTCAGGAGGTTCAGCTGGCAACGGCTTCTCCAACCTCGGTGCCTCGACCACCAAATCCCGATCGGCGGGCGTGCCTATTGGCCTTTCCCCGCGCGGGCAAGTGCGCGACGCGAGGT
>DASVHT010000065.1:0-5864 GCA_036382455.1 Dermatophilaceae bacterium | reverse complement strand
CAGCGGCTCGCCCTCGAAGTCGACCAGGACCCATCCCCGGTCGGGCACGTCGAGCACCTGTCCGAGGTGGTAGTCGCCGTGGATGCGTTGCAGCGCAGGCCAGGTGGCCGACGACACGGCCTCGATGGACGCCTTGACCATGGGGTCGAACTCGGCGAGGGCGGGAACCTCGGACACGGCTGCCGCATGACGAGCCTGCATGCTCCGGGTCAGGGCGACGACGTCGTCGTCGGTCGCGCCTCGGGTGCCCATGGCCTGGGCCAGGCTGGCGTGCACCTCGGCAGATGCCTGGCCGAGGCTGCGTGCGCGTTCGCTGAAGTCGGCACCGGAAGCCACCGCCACCAGGGCAACCCGCCAGGCGTCATCGACCCCCGGGAGGAACTCTTGGGCGAAGGCCAGGTGACCTCGGGCAATGCCGCTCGGGGCGCCGGCGTCGGGCCACTCCCCGCCGATGTTGCCCACCGGCTTGGGAACCCGCGTCGATCCTGCAGCGGCAAGTGCCGACTGCACCACGACGTCGGGGTTCTCACCGTCGTGCAACACGCGAAACAGCTTGCAGATCAAACGGTTCGAAGGTTCGCCGAGGGCGTCGACCAGATCAAGGATGATCGAGGTGTTGGACTGCTCCCCGGTCAGGACCCGCGATGTCAGGAGCCGGCCCGGGTCAGCTCCTGAGGCCCGATGGCCACCCGCGACCGGTGAGCCCTGAGCCCCGTCCGATGCCGCGGTCGCCTCGTCCAGGATGAGCCGCAGCAAAGCGGCGGCGAAGACGGGGTCGTGTGGTGCGTCATAGATGTACCGGGTGCCCGGACCGCTGTCCTGGACCTTTGCGATCAGGGCATGGTCAGCACCGGTGAGCCTGGCGCCGCGGGACGTCATCGGAACCTGGTAGGTCGTGGGCGTCGGACCGGACTCGTCGCGAAGAAGATGGACGTCGATGTCCACCTCGCCGGCTGGATGCGGGAGCCGCAGGCCTCCGATCCACCTCAGAGCTGGAACGCGGCCCTTACCGGCATACCAGCGTTGCCGTCCCATCCAGGTCGGCAGGGCAGCGGTGATGGATGGGGACACGGGCCCCTGCATCAGAACCTCCGGACGTGCACGATGTGCACGGGTTCGCCATCGGGGCCGAGCCGGACGAAGTTCTGTTCACCCCAGTGCCACGAGCTTCCGGTGATGAGGTCATGCGCGACGAAGGTATCGCCGGGGCCGAGGCCAAGTGCCTTCATGTCCAGGCGCACGTTGGTCTCCCGCGTCGCATGGGGGTCGAGGTTTGCGACGACCAGGATGATGTCGTCCCTGCCGTCCACGATGCGGCGCTTGGAGAACGCCATGACGTTCTCGTCGTCCACATGATGCAGATGCACGTTGCGCAACCAATGCAGTGAGGGGTGCGCGCGACGAATCTCGTTGAGCGCCTTGAGATACGGCGCGAGCGACTCCCCCTCCTTCGGCCCTCCACGCTCGTAGTCGGACCAATGGCGGTCCTTGAGCTCGTACTTCTCGTTGTCGATCTGCTCCTCGACGCCCGGGCGTGCGACATTCTCCACGAGCTCGTAACCGGCGTAGATCCCATACGACGGCACGAGAGTCGCCGCCAGAGCCGCGCGAAGCTTCCACGCGGTCGGTCCGCCGTACTGCATGTAGGGCGTGAGGATGTCGTGCGTCGTGGGCCAGAAGGATGGACGCATGTAGCTTGCGACCTCGCCGGTGAGCTCGGTGATGTACTCCTCGAGCTCCCACTTCTGGTTGCGCCAGGCGTAGTAGGTGTAGGACTGCTGGAAACCGACCTTGCCCAGCGCATGCATCATCGCCGGCCTCGTGAACGCCTCGGCCAGCCAGATGACACCCGGCGCAGCTGCTGCAACATCGGCGATCAGCCACTGCCAGAACTCGAGGGGCTTGGTGTGCGGGTTGTCGACCCGGAAGATCGTCACCCCATGGTCGATCCAGACCTGGATCACCCGCCGGACCTCGGCGTAGATGCCGGCAGGGTCGTTGTCGAAGTTGAGCGGATAGACGTCCTGGTACTTCTTCGGCGGGTTCTCCGCGCAGGCGATGGTCCCGTCGGCCCGCGTGGTGAACCATTCCGGGTGGCTCTTGACCCATGGGTGGTCGGGCGCACAGTTCAGGGCAAGGTCGAGCGCGACCTCGAGACCGAGCCGACGCGCCTCTGCCACAAAGGAGTCGAAGTCCGCGAAGGTCCCCAGCTCGGGCGCGATGGCATCGTGGCCACCGTCTCGCGAGCCGATCGCGTAGGGGGAGCCGGGGTCCAGCGGTCCGGCGTCCAGCGTGTTGTTCGGACCCTTGCGGTTGATCAGGCCGATCGGGTGGACCGGGGTCAGATAGACGACGTCGAAGCCCATGTCGGCGATGGCGGGCAGCCGCCGGGCCGCGGTCACCAGCGTGCCCGAGGTCCACAGACCTGTCAGGGGGTCTCGCCTCGCTCCTTCCGAGCGCGGAAAGATCTCGTACCACGCACTGAACAAAGCGAGCTCACGTTCCACCAACCAGCCGTATGCCGCGCTGGGACTGACATAGTCACGCAACGGACGAGCTGTCATCTCGGCGCGGACCTCCGGGCTGAGCCCTGCCTGCAGCCGCACCTGTGGAGGGCGGGTTGTGTCTCGCAGCCCCGTGATCCCATCGGTGAGAGGTGCCGCCTGGGCGCGCGTCCGCCGTACCTCCTTGAGCGCCCGCCCCAGAACCAGGGCTCCCTCCTTGAGCATCAGCTCGGTGTCCACGTCAGCGGCGACCTTGATGGCCGCATCGTGCACCCACGTGCCGTACGGGTCGGACCAGCCCTCCACCCGGTATGACCATCTCCCGGTTCGGTCCGCACGGATCGTGGCTGACCAGTGGTCGAGTCCGGGGACCAGAAGCATCATCGACTTGCGTTGTTCGCCGCCGTCGGGGTCTGTCAGGACCACCGTGGCACCAACCGCGTCATGTCCCTCGCGAAAGACTGTGGCCGTCACGTCAAACTCCTCGCCCACCACCGACTTGGCAGGGAACGCTCCGTGCTCCACGCAGGGGCTGACCTCGAGGACCGGAATGCGTCCGAGGGTCGGGGCGGCAGGGGGTCGCGGGCTCGCTGTCACGCGCCTGACGCTACTCGTTCCCTCCTTCATCCGTCGCCTATGATCTTCCACCGTGAAGGCAATCCGTCGCTTCAGCGTCCGAACCGTCCTGCCCGAGTCGATCAGCGCATTGGGAGAGCTCGCCAGCAATCTGCGTTGGTCCTGGCACCCCGGCACGCGGGACCTGTTCTCCGAGATCGACCCGAAGCGTTGGGCCAGGGTCGGCAAGGACCCTACCGCCATGCTGTCCGCGCTCTCGGGCGGCGAGCTCCGGGCCCTTGCCGCCGACGAGACCTTCGTGGTCAAGGTCCACGAGGCGATCCAGAATCTCGCGATCTACCTGAGCGAGCCCCGGTGGTACCAGGGGTGGGCTGCCGAGGTGGATGGTGGCGCCCCAGAGGCGATCGCCTACTTCAGCCCTGAGTACGGCATCACCGAGGCGCTGCCGCAGTACTCCGGGGGGCTTGGCATCCTCGCCGGGGACCACCTCAAGGCCGCCTCGGATCTGGGCGTTCCCGTTGTCGGAGTTGGCCTGTTCTACAAGACGGGCTATTTCAAGCAGTCGCTGAACTTCGACGGCTGGCAGCAGGAGACCTACCCGGTCCTCGATCCTGACGGTCTGCCGCTGGCTCTGCTGCGCGAGGCCGACGGAACGCCCTGCATCATCACGATCGACCTTCCCGGCGGCCGGGTGCTCCGTGCTCACGTGTGGAAGGCCCAGGTCGGCCGGGTTCCCGTGCTGCTGCTCGACTCCGACGTCCAGGACAACGACGAGGGGATTCGCGAGATCACCGACCGGCTCTACGGCGGCACCGGGGAGCTACGACTTCAGCAGGAGCTGCTGCTCGGGATCGGCGGTGTCCGGGCCCTGCGACTGTGGTCGCGGCTGACGGGCGCACCTGCTCCGGATGTCTTCCACACCAACGAGGGTCACGCCGGCTTCCTGGGCATCGAGCGGATACGCGAGCTGACCATTGAGCACGCCATGAGCTTCGACGAGGCCCTCGAGGCTGTGCGTGCGGGCACGGTCTTCACCACGCACACTCCGGTGCCGGCGGGCATCGACCGTTTCGGCGCCGACCAGGTCCGGATGTACTTCGGCGGCGACAACGCCATGACCGGCATACCGGTCGAGAGACTCCTGGCACTCGGCTCCGAGGACTACCCGGGTGGTCAGGCCGGTGTGTTCAACATGGCGGTCATGGGTCTGCGACTGGCGCAGCGGGCCAATGGGGTGTCCAAGCTGCACGGCATGGTCAGCCGTCACATGTTCGATGGTCTCTGGCCGGGCTTTGACGACACCGAGGTCCCGATCACGAGTATCACCAACGGTGTCCACGCTCCGACGTGGGTCGACCGCAAGGTCAACGAGCTGGCTTTCAAACACCTGGGCACAACTCAGGTTGCCGATCATGACGCGTGGGCGGGGATCATCGATATCCCCGGTGACGAGATCTGGGCCACCAAGCGAGACATGCGCGAGCAGCTTGTCGTCGAGGCTCGTCGCCGGATGAAGTCGAGCTGGCTCAAGCGTGGCGCCAGTCCGGCGGAGCTCGGCTGGATCGAGGAGATCCTGGATCCTGACATTCTCACCATCGGCTTTGCCCGCCGGGTCCCGACCTACAAACGGCTCACCCTCATGCTCAGCGACCCCGCGCGCCTGAAGACGATCCTGCTGAGCCGTGAGCGTCCGGTTCAGCTCGTCATCGCGGGCAAGGCCCACCCGGCCGACGAGACGGGCAAGAAGCTCATCCAGCAGCTCGTGAAGTTCGCGGACGACCCGAAGGTGCGTCATCGGATCGTCTTCCTGCCGAACTACGACATCGCCATGGCGAAGTACCTGTACCCGGGCTGCGACGTCTGGCTGAACAACCCGCTGCGCCCGTTCGAGGCGTGCGGGACATCGGGCATGAAGTCGGCGCTCAACGGCGGGCTCAACCTCTCGATCCTCGATGGCTGGTGGGACGAGTGGTATGACGGTGAGAACGGCTGGGCCATCCCGACGGCCGACGGTGTCGAGGACCCGGACCGTCGCGACGATCTCGAGGCGGCCGCGCTCTACGACATTATCGAGGGCTCCGTCGCCCCCCGCTTCTACGACGTCGACGCCGACGGCCTCCCCCAGCGCTGGCTGTCGATGATCAAGCACACCCTGGCCACGCTGGGTCCCAAGGTGTTGGCGTCCCGCCAGGTCAAGGACTACACCATCGACCTCTACGGCCCCGCGGCCCGGGCCGGCTGGGCCATGGCCGGGCCCACCTGGGCCGGTGCGCGGGACCTCGCGGCATACAAGGCCAAGGTTCGAGCGGGTTGGGCCGAGGTGCGGGTGGATCACGTTGAGTCCTCAGGTGTTTCGGACTCTCCTCAGGTCGGCGACACCCTCCACGTGCGCGCGTTCGTGTCCTTGGGTGAGTTGGGTCCGGACGAGGTCGACGTTCAGGTGGTGCACGGACGCGCCTCGGAGTCCGACGACCTGCGAGACATCGAGACCGCGCCGCTGGGTTTCGCGGAGTCCTACGAGGGCGGCAGACACCGTTTCCAGGGAGATCTCGTGCTGACCCGCACCGGCGCCTTCGGCTATACGGTCAGGGTCCTGCCCAAGCACGCCGGCATCGCGAACGCGACGGAGATGGGTCTGGTCGCCAACGCCTGACGGCAGTCGTCACGGGACAATGCCGTAGACGCGGATCGAGGCCGCGGTGACGGTGACTGGCCCGGCGTCCGCTGTTTCCAGGGACGCGTGCGGAAGCTCCCAGGCGCTGTCCCAGACCAGGCGGTATGCCG
>DASVHT010000064.1:0-4130 GCA_036382455.1 Dermatophilaceae bacterium | reverse complement strand
TTGTCGACCAGCGCAAGTCCCCAGGCAACTACCCCTGCAGTGCCGACCAGAAGCCCGTAGAAGGCATCCCATGGACTGGCGGCGCGAGCGGCCCACGCCGCCGTCGCTGTTCCCACGACGAGGGTCGCCAGCAATGGCTTGGAGTACCAGAAGACCATGGCCGGCACCCCTGCGTGTGGTCCGAAGACGCCGACCGGCGGAAGTCCGCGGAATGCGGCCATGAGGTGCGTGCCGGCCAGCAGAGCCCCGGCGCCCAGTGCAAAGACGAGTGCGGCTGGGCCGATCGGGCCGGCCAGCCACAGACCCGCTCCCACGATCGTGGTTGTCAGCGCCCAAGCAGACACCGGCACGGCGAGGTGTGCCAGTGCCGTGTCTCGGTAGGGGAGGCCCAGCAGTCGCGAGGTTCCCGAGTTGTCGGCGTGCAACCGCAGACCCTCACACCATGAGCCGAAACCGAGGTGGCAGAGAACCAGGCTGAACAGCGGGGCCATCGTGGGGGTTCGCGGTGACTGCAGCGACAGCATCAGTCCTGCCGATCCTGCGGCAGCAAAGCCCAGCCCGTAGAGCGCCGACCATGGCGCCCGGCGCAGGCCCAGGAGGTCACGGCGGGCGATAACCGACAGCGGCCTGCTGGCTTTCAACCGCACGCGTCGGGCGTGCGTTGTGGGTCGCGCGGCGTCGAGACGGACTGTGCGCAGATCTCCGGCGAGGACGGCTCCGCCCAAAGTGACATTGCTCGCGGCCTGTCGCCGCAGACCGGTGATGTCCAAGCGTGCCAACGCGTTTCGGCGTCCACTCAGAGGTGAGGTGCGTCGCCGGTTGCCAAACGGCGGCGCCCGGAACTGGCCCTGTAGCTGTCCTTGTAGCCAGAGCTCGGCGACCACGACGCCGAGCAGAGCGCCACCGAGAGAAGCCGGCAACAACATGACCGGTGAGGCGACGTTGGCGATCGCCAGTCCCGCGACGCCGACCACCCCGACCAGGACGCCGCCGATGGTGGACCCGCCCAGGCTCAGCCGCCAATACCTGGCGAGCGTGACCCTGCGCGGCATGGGACTGGTGACGACCATCTCGAGGTAGGGCAGCGGGGGCACCACGGGACCGTGAAACCGCCCCACCAGCCGGAACACGGTCAGGAGCAAGGCTGTCGATGTCACGGCGACGACTGCGCCAGCAGGGGTTCCGACATGCTCGGCCAGCCACCTCTTGTCCAGCGAACGGAACAGCTGTTGGGAGGCCGGGACTCCGTAGGTGCTCGCAGCGATCACGGCGACGTACACGGGATACAGCGTGGAGCTCAACGACGTGTCCGAACGGTTGCCGAGGATGGCTGCGCGGACCTGGCGCAGCTGAGCCTTGTCCGCACCGTTCATGCGAGCAGGAGGTCGACGACGGTGTCAGCCAGAGCGTCAGTCATCGCCGGGTCGTGGCAGGCGATGAGCAGACTGCTGCCATCGGCCTTGCGGTCCAACAGGATTCGGGCGAGCAGGTCGCGCTTGTCCGTGTCGAGCCGTTGTTCGGGCTCGTCGAGGAGCAGGATCGAAGAGGGGCGCGCGAGCACCATGGAGAGGTGGAACAGCTGCTGCTGGCCTGATGACAGCTCGTGGGGGAACCGCTCCGCCAGGTGGTCGATCTCGAGCAGCTCGAGGATCTCGTCGGCACGGTCTTCAGCCCGCTGTCCGACCTGACCCCAGGTGGAGTCGATCAGGACGAGGTGGTCGACCAGAGTCAGGTCGCGGTAGGTCGCGGGCGCGCCGATCAGAGCTGCGATCGCGGTGCGCGTGAGGTCATCCCGTTCGTCCACCGGCGAGCCGTCCAGGGTGGCCTGGCCCTCCGACGGCGGGACGGTCCCGGCGAGGATCCGCAGCAGGGTGGTCTTGCCGCTGCCGTTCGGGCCGCGCAGGACCACGCACTGCGCCGGGCCCAGCTCCACGTCGGTGGGCAGAAGCAGTACTGCCTCGTCGATCCTCTTGCCGACGCTGGTTGCCCGGAGCACATGCCCGGCGGGTTCAGGCACAGCGGGCTCAGGCACGACAGGCTCAGGCACGACAGGCTCAGGCACAGCGGGTACCGCGGCGTTGCGACGTCCCGGCATGGTTGTGCCTCCCTCGGTGTCCCATGAGTTTGTCATCAGCAGCCACCCTTCCTGCGGCCACGTCGGCAGGGCACGATGGTCCGTGTGGATATCGAGCTTCTTGTCGTGCCGGACTGCCCGAACGAGTCACGCGCACTCCTGGCGTTGGAGTCGGCGTTCGAGCGGGTCGGTCTGCGCGAGCAGTCCGTCCGCGTAACCGTGATCACCAGCCAGGACGAGGCGCAGGAGCGGGGGTTCATCGGCTCGCCGACCATCCTGATCGATGGCGTCGATCCGTTTGGCGTCCCTGGGCAGAGCCCCGCCGTGGCCTGCCGCGTCTATGCCACCCCTGCCGGTATGTCAGGTGTGCCGCCGCTTGACGACGTCGTCACCGCCCTTGCCGCCGCCCACGATCGAGGATCTGCCCAGCCTGAATAGGGGAACGCGCCCAGCGGGCAGGCCTGTCCCTATGAGACCCGCATCGTGACTCGGGCGAGCCGCCGGGGCAGGTCTCCCTCGACGAACTCGGCGACGTCGATGACCTCGAAGCCAACAGCGAGGCGGTCGATGAGTGCCCGGTCGAAGAAGTGGACGATGAAGCCGCCATGGTCGTACATGTTGTCACCACGGGGGATGCCAGCGCCGTAGTGAGCGTCCGTGGTGGTGCGGGCCGTGTAGACAACCAGTCCGCCGGGACGCAGCACGCGGCGAAGCTCTCTGGAGAGGTTCTCGAGCTCGCTGGTGGTCAGGGCCATGCAGAACAGCATGTGGGAGTAGGAAGCGTCGACGCTGGCGTCGGGCAGGGGTAACGGTTGGCGGACGTCATGGCGGGTCACGCTCACCAGCTGGGCCAGGCCGGCCTGCTGGGCTTTTGACGTGAGGGTCTCGACGGTGCCGGCGGCGAAGTCCAGTGCGGTCACGTGCATTCCTTGGCGCGCCAGGTACAGCGTGTCGCGTCCCTGGCCCGCGCCGAGCTCGAGCACGCTGCCATGACCCGCTGCCGTGAAGGCTGCGGCGGCAGCGAGCCCGGAGGCGCTGGGATCAGTGCCGTACATGTCGGGGTTGGCCTCGAACGTGGCTGCCCAGTGCTCCCGCTGGCCGGCGATAGCCTCGGCGTCGACGGGCGGCTGCTGTTGGGTCGCCGGGGTGTCCATGGTTGTCGTTCTCCTCTGGCTGGATCAGCTCGACGGCCTTTCGGGCACGTCGAGTCTTCGTTGGTGCGCCTCGACGTCCATGTTCGCAGCCTCGGCGACCCGTCGGTCAGGCTGACGCAGGGGCATCTGCCAGCGTTATCGATACATCCGGCGTCGTGGACAACGTGTTGTGCACGGTGCAGTGGGTGGCGACAGCCAGCAACGGATCACGACGCTCGGCAGGTACTCCGTCGGGGACGATGAGGCGCATGGTGATGCCGGAGACGCGGGCCGGTCGGCTTCCCATGTCGAACGTGGCCTCGACGGCGAGCCCCTCGGTGGGCAGGTTGTGCCGGGCCAGAAAGCGGCGCGCGTAGAAGGCGACGCAGGACGCGAGGCTCGCGATGAACAGCTCAGTTGGTGTGGGGGCGCTGTCATCGCCACCGTCCTTGACCGGCTGGTCGACAGTGATGGTGTGGCCGCGGACGCTGATGTCGAACGTGTCCCCACCCCGGTGCTCGACCCGCATCGGTTGTCCCTCGGGAGGTTCGGCGGCGACGACCGGAGCGGCCGTTCGCCTCGGGGTCGCGGGTTGGTCCGCCACACTGCCGGTGGGCCTCAGCCATCGCAGGCTCTCGGTGTGGGCGAGCAGCTCCAGCCGGCGTCGGAGGACGCTGCCGGGCTGCGCCTCGCTGTCCTGCGCGTGGCTGGCCAGACGCTGTCGGGCGCGTTCGACGGTCATCTTCAGGTCGACATCCCCGTCCGCTTGACCGGTGACGGGTGGGCGGAAGTCCTGGTTCAGCTGTGTCGCCACGGATTCCGGCAGCGTCCAGCCCAGGACAGGCAGGTTGATCATCTCCCCTGCCAGAAGCGCCGCGGCGGTGACGGCCGCGTGATCGAGGTCACCGGTGACCCCGGCGGTG
>DASVHT010000063.1:0-4502 GCA_036382455.1 Dermatophilaceae bacterium | reverse complement strand
ACTCGTCAGAGACATCCGTAAGTCCGTTACCGACACCACCCCGGTCTACGCAGCCGTCGGGGTCACCGACCTGGCCGTTGAGAAGGTCCGCCACGCCCGTGCCCGCGCTGCTGCCGCCCGTGCTGACTTCCACGTCAGCGTGCTGCAGGGCGAGGCCGTCAAGCGCGCCGAGAAGGTCGCCGAGCAGGCGCAGCAGATCCCTGCACACGCCCTGGTCCAGACCCGAGAGGTGGCCGGCAAGGCGCACGCGACATACGCCGAGCTTGCCGTCCGCGGCGAGAAGCTGGTCACGCGGTTGCGCGACCAGAAGGCCACCAAGGACCTGCTTGCTCAGGCCGGCCACACCGTCTCCCTCGGCAAGGGTGCGGTCACGACCGTCCGCAATGTCGTCCGGGGCGAGGCCACGGCCACGAAGCGCGTTGTGCGCAAGACCGGCCCGGCCACTCGCCTCTCGACCAAGCCCACCGCCACTGCCAGGAAGAAGGCGGCCGCCGTGAAGCGCGCGACCAAAGCCACGGTCACCAGCGCCGGCATGACGGCGGCCGCGGCGACCAAGGCTGTCAAGACCGCCACCCCCAAGGTCGGCGACTGACAACAGCCAGTAGGGCCTTTGCTCAGTTCAGGCCGCTCGGAGACGGCATTTCCGGCCCCGAAACCGGCTTGAGCTGAGCAAACCGGCTTGAGCTGAGCAAGACCAGCGCGGCCGGTGTCTGATCACCCGACACCGGTCGCGTTGCTGTGTGGTCATAGGCTCGCCGCCGTGATTGAGCAGCGATTTCCCCTGTATGACGCGCCCGTGGTGGCCCACGTCGTCCGCTCCGGCTTCGTGGAGTCCGTGCATCACGGCAGCGTGGTCGCGCTGGACGCCAACGGCTCGACCCTGCTGGCGGTCGGCGATATCACCGGACCCATCTTCCCGCGTTCGTCCAGCAAACCCATCCAGGCTCTGGCCATGCTGCGCGCCGGCCTCGACCTTGACGGCGAGCTGCTGGCGCTCGCGACCGCCAGCCACTCGGGGGAGTGGTTCCACCTCGAGGGCGTCCAGCGGATCCTCGCCGGGGCGGGCCTCAGCGAGCAGGACCTGCAGAACATGCCCGGCCTGCCGTACGGCGAGCCCGAGCGCAACGCCTGGATCGCCGCCGGGCGTGAGGCGACCTCGCTCGCTCAGAACTGCTCGGGCAAGCACGCGGCCATGCTGGCGACTTGTCTGGCGGCCGGCTGGGACACCGCGACCTACCGCCAACCCCAGCACCCTCTGCAGCAGCTCATCGCGGGGACGCTCGCGGACCTTAGCGGTGAACCGGCCGCGGCCGTGGGAGTTGACGGCTGTGGCGCCCCGGTCCATGCCGTGTCCCTGACCGGCCTGGCGCGGGCTTTCTCCCGCATTGCCGCAGCCCCCGAGGGGAGCGACGAGGCGAGGCTGGCGGCCGCCATACGGGCCTATCCGCAGTGGCTTGGTGGGACCGGGCGGGACGTCACAGCGCTGATCCGGGGCGTCCGCGGCCTCATCGCCAAGGACGGCGCCGAGAGCGTGTATGCCGTCGGACTGGCTGACGGGCGTGCAGTCGCGCTCAAGATCGCCGACGGTGGACAGCGCGCCCGGCCGGTCGTCATGGCTGCGGCATTGCGGCGCCTAGGGATTGACGCCGAGGTCCTGGACGAGATGGCCGACGCTCCGGTGCTCGGGCATGGCGTGCAGGTCGGGTCGATCGAGGCTGTTGGAATCTGAAACCACGCAGTGGTGATCTGGACCCAGTGACTGCCGGGGTCTGAAGCCACGCAGTGGTGATCTGGACCCAGTGACTGCCGGGGTCTGAAGCCACGCGGTGGTGGTCTGGACCCAGTGACTGCCGGGATCGCAATCCCCGGCTTCGGAACTATCGACGTCGCCACCGGTCCGGCCACGTAGGCTGGGCGCATGTTGGACATCTTCGGAAGCATCCAGGGAGTCATCGCGCTCGCCTTCGGGGTCGCCGCGCTGGTGCTGTCGGTGTTCGGTCTGGTCGATGCCCTGCGCCACCGCCCCGATGCCTTCACCGCAGCCGGCAAGTCCACCAAGACCGTGTGGCTGGTCGTGCTCGGAGTTGCCGTCGCGTTGAGCTTCTACACCGTCGCCTCCCCGTTCACACTGCCCTGGATCTTTGCCGTGGTCGGTGCGGGCGTCTATCTCGCCGACGTGCGTCCCGCCCTGCGCAAGGTCATGGGACACGGGTCCTCGAACAACGGGCCGTACGGCTCCTGGTGACGGTTCGTCCAGCCGGCCGGGTCACGTCGCTGCTGGAGGTTCCGAACGGGTCGCTAGAGCTCATCACCACCGGCTCAGGCCTGCCCGCAACAGTTTTCGCGCATGGAGTCGATGGCTCGATCCAGACGACGCGGCCGTTCGGCTCGGGGGTCAAGGGGAGTCGCACGTTCCTGCACTTCCGTGGCTACGGGGCCTCCAGCGATCCCGGGCGACCCTTGACGTACGCCGCGCTCGAGGATGACCTGAGGGCGGTCGCCGACCACGTTGGGGCGACGCAGGCCCTCGGGGTCAGCATGGGTGCCGGCGCGATGTGTGCCCTGCTGGCGCACACCCCGCTGCGCTTCGATCGGCTCGTGTTCGCGCTGCCGGCGGCGTTGGACCGACCCCGCACCGACGGCGCCCTGGACGGGCTGGAGCTAGCGGCTTCGGCGCCGCTCCCGGACCGCGCGGTTCTTGGGGCTGTCACGGCTCCGACCCTGGTCATCGCCCAGGAGCAGGACCCTGTCCATCCGGTCTGGGTGGCCGAGCAGCTGGCCGAATCCTTGCCGCACGCGCGCCTCGAGGTCCTGCCTCCGGGCGGCATCCTCGAGCGCCACCGTAAGGTGATGAGGGATCTGGTCGGCGGTTTCCTCTCTGGGGGAGCTCTGTTGACGCGCCGACGTTGACGCGCCGCGGTTATGCGCCGAGGTTGACGCGCCGAGATCCGACCGCACCAACCCATCCGTTCATTGAGGGGAACAATGCCTGACACCACCAACCGCTCCGACGAGGTCTTCGTCGACGAACGCCCATGGGGCAACTTCCAGCAGTTCGTCCTCAACGAAGCCGTCACGGTCAAGATCATCACCGTGAACCCCGGCCAGCGACTCTCGTTGCAGACCCATGGGCACCGAGACGAGATGTGGCAGGTTCTCGACGTACCACTCGACCTCCAGATCGACGACGGCACCGTGGCGTCGAAGCCCGGCGAGCGGGTTTGGGTGCCCCGGGGTGCCAAGCACCGGATCGCCAACAGCGGCAGTGAGCCCGGCCGACTGCTGGAGATCGCGTTCGGGGTCTTCGACGAGGATGACATCGAGCGCCTCGAGGACGACTACGACCGCTGACCGACCGTTGACCGACGCTCGAGCGACGGCTGACCGACGGCTGACCGACGGCTGACCGTTGGGCTGCCGACCGATGACCGAAATACCCCACGTCACCACGGCGTTGGGACTGAGGGTCC
This sequence comes from Dermatophilaceae bacterium, assembly GCA_036382455.1. Lineage (GTDB taxonomy): Bacteria > Actinomycetota > Actinomycetes > Actinomycetales > Dermatophilaceae > UBA4719. Next base: position 1,032 of record DASVHT010000063.1, on the reverse strand, counting down.
ACAAGCGCGACCCTTTGACGAGGAGAGACGTATGCCGGCAGTGCCGCAGGTCCGCCGGGTCGCCATGCTCAGCGTCCACACCTCGCCGCTCGAGCAGCCGGGAACCGGTGACGCGGGCGGGCTGAACGTCTACGTCGTCGAGGTCTCCAAACGCCTCGCACAACGCGGCATCGAGGTCGAGATCTTCACCCGCAAGACCGATGGCGGCCTCCCGATGCAGGCCGAGCTGGCGCCCGGCGTCCACGTCCGCAACGTGATCGCCGGGCCGTTCGAGGGCTTGGGTAAGGACGATCTCCCAGGCCAGCTGTGCGCCTTCGCCCAAGGCGTTATGCGCGCGGAGGCGGCCCGGCCCGAGGGCTGGTACGACCTGGTGCACTCCCACTACTGGCTCTCCGGGCAGGTGGGCTGGCTGGCGGCCGATCGTTGGCGGGTGCCGTTGGTGCACACCATGCACACGATGGCTCGCGTCAAGAACTCCCAGCTGGCAGAGGGCGATTCGCCCGAGCCGACCGGTCGTGAGATCGGCGAGACCCAGGTGGTGGAGTCCGCGGACCGGCTCGTGGCCAACACCGGGGGCGAGGCACAAGAGCTGATCGACCTGTACGACGCGGACCCGGGCAAGGTGCGTGTCGTGCCGCCCGGTGTTGACCTGGATGTGTTCATCCCCGGGGACATGGCCGCAGCGCGCGCCCAGGTGGGGCTGCCCAGGGACGCCTACGTGCTGCTGTTCGTGGGCCGGATCCAGCCGCTCAAGGCTCCCGACGTGCTGCTCAAGGCAGCAGCAGACCTGCTGGCCCGGCGGCCCGAGCTGCGCCAGAAGCTGGTCGTCGCGGTCCTCGGCGGCCCGAGCGGCTCCGGACTGGGCAAGCCCCGGGCGCTGCACGAGCTGGCCCACCAGCTCGGAATCGACGCGCAGGTTCGTTTCGTGCCACCGGTCGACCGGCTGACCCTGGCCCAGTGGTACCGCGCCGCTGACCTGGTCGCCGTCCCGTCGCACAGTGAGTCGTTCGGCCTCGTGGCACTCGAGGCGCA
>DASVHT010000062.1:0-4875 GCA_036382455.1 Dermatophilaceae bacterium | reverse complement strand
GTGGTCGCTGGCCGACCTCGACCTGGACGCCGGCTCGGTTGGCCTGGCGGCAGCCTGGACCAAGGTCGAGTCCTTCGCCCAGCGCCCGCCGCGCGCCAAGGGCCAGATCGTCACCGACGAGGGCGACGGCGGCACCAAGCTTGCGGCGTTCCTGTCCGCGCAGAAGTTCATCTGAACCGACCAGATCAAGGTAGAGGTAACACACATGGCTGAAGTTCTTGTCCTGGTCGACCATGTCGACGGCGTCGTCCGCAAGACGACCTCCGAGATGCTGACCATCGCCCGCCGCCTCGGCGAGCCGTCGGCGGTGTTCATCGGTGGCGGGTTCGAGGCCGCCAAGGAGACCCTGGCGCAGTACGGCGCGGAGAAGGTGTACCGGGTGGAGTCCGCCGAGGTCACGGACTATCTCGTGGCGCCCAAAGCCGAGCTGCTCGAGCAGCTCGTGGCGGCGGCATCGCCCGCAGCGGTCCTGATCTCCTCATCCCCCGAGGGCAAGGAGATCGCGGCCCGGCTCGCCATCAAGACCGGGTCCGGTCTGATCACTGATGCGGTCGACGTCCAGGCGGGTGAGGGCGGTGCCGTGCGCACGACCCAGTCCGTGTTCGCGGGTGGCTTCACGGTGCAGGCCAGCATCACCAAGGGCACACCGATCGTGACGGTCAAGCCGAACTCGGCCGCGCCCGAAGCGGTCACCGGTGCTGCGGTGGAACAGACCTTCGAGGTCTCGATCTCCGAAGGCGCCAAAGGGGCCCGGATCACGGACAGTCAGCCCAGGGCCTCTACCGGTCGCCCCGAGCTGACCGAGGCCGCGATCGTGGTCTCAGGCGGGCGCGGCACCGCCGGTGACTTCTCCAAGGTGGAGGAGTTCGCCGACTCCCTGGGCGCCGCTGTCGGAGCCTCGCGCGCTGCCGTTGACGCAGGCTGGTACCCCCACACCAACCAGGTCGGCCAGACCGGCAAGCAGGTCTCCCCCCAGCTCTATGTCGCGGCTGGTATCTCGGGCGCGATCCAGCACCGCGCCGGCATGCAGACGTCCAAGACGATCATCGCGATCAACAAGGACGAGGAGGCCCCGATCTTCGAGCTGGTCGACTTCGGCGTCGTCGGCGACCTGTTCACCGTCCTGCCGCAGGCCACCGAAGCCGTCAAGACCGCGAAGGGCTGACCCAGCCGCACGGCCAAGGCTGACCCCGCCAAACGGCGATGGCGAGGCACACGGCATACACGCTCCGTCAAACGTGCAGTAGTGCCCCTCAGGCTGACCGTCTCCCCGCAAGGCCGGCAGTCTTCGGCGCCTCCTGCACGTTCGACGGCAGCGGCATGGTGGATCTGCGTGCCCACGTAGACTCGCTGGGTGCGCGACTCCTTTGTCTATCTCGACCATGCGGCGACCACGCCGATGCGCCCTGAGGCGATCCAGGCGATGACGGCGCAGATGGCGGTTATCGGCAACGCCTCGTCTTTGCACACCTCCGGCCGCGTCGGGCGCCGCGTCGTCGAGGAGTCCCGCGAGACGATTGCCCAGGCGCTTGGCGCCCGCCCGTCCGAGGTGCTCTTCACGTCCGGTGGTACGGAGTCCGACAACCTGGCCATCAAGGGCACCTTCTGGGCGCGACGGGACGCGGATCCCCGGCGGGTGCGACTCCTGGTCAGCACGGTCGAGCACCATGCCGTCATGGACTGTGTCGACTTCCTTGAAGCACATGAGGGCGCCAAGGTCAGCTGGCTCGAGGTGGACCACCTCGGTCGCGTCCACCCCGAGACCGTCCGGATGGCCATCGAGGCCGACCCCGAGTCGGTTGCGCTGGTCAGTGTGATGTGGGCCAACAACGAAGTCGGCACCGTGCAGCCGATTGCCGAGATCGCCGCAGTGGCGCACGAGTTCGACATCCCGGTGCACAGTGACGCCGTGCAGGCCGCCGGCCAGATCGAGGTCGACTTCGCCCGGAGCGGGCTCGACCTGATGAGCGTCACCGGCCACAAGGTGGGTGGTCCGCAAGGCGTTGGCGCGTTGCTGGCTCGCCGCGACGCCACTCTTGTGCCACTGACACACGGCGGGGGGCAGGAACGTCAGATTCGAAGTGGCACCCTCGATGTCCCCGCGATCCGCGGGTTTGCCGTGGCCCTGAGCTGCGCGACAGCCAACCTGGCCGTCGAAGCCGAGCGGCTGGTTGCCTTGCGCGACAAGCTGATTCGCGGAGCTCAGGATGCCGGCTTCGGAATACGGGTGAGCGGCGACTGGGAGCCCGGCGACGGCGGACGACGGCTGCCGGGCAATGCCCACCTGCTTGTTCCCGGCTGTGACGGTGACTCGCTCCTCTATCTGCTGGACGCGGCCGGCGTCGAGTGCTCGACCGGCTCGGCCTGCCAGGCTGGGGTGCCGCAGCCCAGCCATGTCCTACTGGCGATGGGTATGCCGGAGCATCAGGCCCGCGGCGCCCTGCGGCTCACGCTCGGACACACCTCGACCGAGGTTGACGTGGACGCGTTCCTTGTGGCCCTCCCTGCGGCGGTGGAGCGAGCGCAAAGGGCGCAGGTGGCCACGAGCACCCAGGTGGCCACGAGTGCACGAGACACCAGTAAACAGAAGACGCGCTGATGCGCGTCGTTGCCGCGATGAGCGGTGGCGTCGACTCGGCGGTGGCCGCGGCACGCATGCTCGACGCCGGACACGAAGTCGTTGGTGTCCATCTCGCGCTGAGCCAGAACGCCGCCACCTTGCGCGAGAGCGCGCGCGGCTGCTGCACCATCGAGGACGCCGGCGATGCCCGCCGGGTCGCCGACATGCTCGGGATCCCGTTCTACGTCTGGGACATGGCCGCACGGTTCAAGGTCGACGTGGTCGAGGACTTCATCGCCGAGTACTCGGCAGGTCGCACGCCCAACCCGTGCCTGCGCTGCAACGAGAGGATCAAGTTCGCGGCGCTGCTGAACAAGGCGGTAGCGCTCGGATTTGAAGCGGTGGCGACGGGCCACTACGCCCAGATCGTCGAAACTGCCTCTGGCGCAAGGGAGCTGCATCGCGCAGTTGACATGTTCAAGGACCAGTCCTACGTCCTGGGCGTGCTCGACGAGGACCAGCTGGCCCGGTCGTTCTTCCCCCTGGGCGACACGGCCAAGCCACAGATCCGTGAGGAGGCCGCTGCGCGCGGGTTCTACGTCGCGGCAAAGCCCGACAGCCATGACATCTGCTTCATCCCTGACGGCGACACCCGCACGTGGCTGACGGCCCGCCTCGGCGAGCAGCCCGGCAGGATCGTCGACGCGGATGGCGCCACGGTGGGGGGGCACGCCGGTGCCTACGCGTTCACCGTCGGGCAACGTCGCGGCCTCCATCTGGGTCAGCCTGCAGCCGGCGGCGAGCCCCGCTATGTCGTCGAGGTGCAGCGAAGCACCAACACCGTCGTGGTCGGAACCGCTGAGCTCCTCGGTGTCGATGTGCTCACCGGGGACCATGCCCGGTGGTGCGGTCCGCCGCCGGAGGGGGTGGTGTCGGTGGGTGCTCAGGTTCGGGCCCATGGCGAGGAGGTTCCCGCGAGGGCCTGGGCTGACGGTGCCCGGGTCGAGGTCCGCCTCGAGCGTCGTATCCGCGGCGTCGCGCCCGGACAGTCCGTCGTCCTGTACGACGGCACGCGCGTGGTCGGGTCCGCCACGATCGCCAAGGCCACCTTGAGCCGCCCGTCAGGGGCCTGGATAGGGTCGCCGGCGTGAGCAGAGCAACCGGGGTCGGGTCGTGGCCCGACACCGACGTACGTCAGGCGTTGTCCGCCGTTCGAGATCTCCTGAGCGAGGACGGACTGCCTTATCTGCCAGAGCTTCCCGCGCGCGGGCCGGGAGCCGACATCATTGGTCGGGGCGCCGGGCTGCTCGCCGATCTGGAGGTCGACCTGCAGCCCATGGGGTGGCGGTTCGTCGACCGCGCCGGGCGCGACTCCCACCGAACGTCGGCGCTGTTGCGCGAGGACCTCGACGAGCTGGCTGAGGCCTTCGACGCCTACGAGGGTGACCTGAAGGTGCAGATCGCCGGACCCTGGACCCTCGCCTCCTCGATCTGGCTGCACCGTGGTGAGCGCGCGGTGGTCGATGTCGGCGCCACCCGTGACCTGATCGCGTCTCTGGCGGAAGGGCTTCGCGTTCATCTCGCCGAGCTCGCCCGGCTTGTTCCCGAGGCGAAGCTCGTGGTCCAGATCGACGAACCGGGTCTGCCGTCGGTCCTTTCCGGAGAGCTGCCGACTGCATCAGGCTTCGGCAGGATCCGCGCGATCGACCCCATCATCGCTGCCGAAGGACTGCGCGACGTCGTCGCTGCGGCCGGCGACCGGCATACCGTCGTGCACTGCTGCGCAGCCGACGTGCCGCTGGTGCTGCTGAGGGACACCGGCGTCAAGGCCGTCTCTCTGGACATCTCGTTGCTGGGGCCCAAGGGCTGGGAGTCCGTCGCGGCCACCGTCGAGTCAGGCGTGGACCTCTGGGCAGGCGTGGTCCCCACCATCGAGACCCGCGCGGAGGTCACCGACGTCATCGGACCGCTGGTCGAAGCGTGGCGCGGCGTCGGGCTGCCCAGGCCGGACCTGTCCCACGTCACGCTCACACCGGCCTGCGGGCTGGTCGCACTCACACCTTCGGGGGCCCGAAGCGTTCAACGACTGGCCGTGGACGCGGCCCGCGCACTGACCGAGACCGCAGGGAGCTGATCCACCCATGATGGCCAGGGACAACGAGACATGACAGCCGCCACCCGAGACGTTGCTGCTGGTACGAACGTCTCCATGAAGGTCACCCGCGTCCCATGGCAGGTCAAGTTCACCGCCCTGGCCTTCATCTGGGGGTCGAGCTTCCTGCTCATGAAGATCGGACTGAGATCGCTTGCGCCGC
>DASVHT010000061.1:0-3438 GCA_036382455.1 Dermatophilaceae bacterium | reverse complement strand
TGTGTGACCGGGTGAGCATCATCAAGGACGGGCACACCGTCGAGACCGGGACCTTGGCCGAGCTCCGACACCTTTCGCGCACCCACGTCGAGGCGATGCTCCTGGGGCCGGTTCCCGCCGATCTGGTCACAGCTGTCGGTGTTCATGACCTGGTCGCCGACGGCCACACCCTGACCTGTGAGGTCGACACCCCACATCTCGGCGAGCTCCTGGCGCGTCTGACCGCCGTTGGAGTTGGCACTCTGTTGAGCGCCCCGCCCACCCTTGAGACGCTCTTCCTCAGGCACTACGCCACGGGTAGCTCGCCCAGCGAGAGGTCGGCGTGAGCACGCTGACCCGCCCGCGCGATACCGAGTCTGAAGGACCAGCCACGGTCCTTCGACCAGCCGGCGGGCTGATCGGGTTGTGGCCGCTCACGCGGCTCGCGCTGCGCCGGGGCCGGATCTGGTGGCCAGCCTGGATCGTGTTCATCAGCGTGCAGGTCGTGGCAACGGCGGGAGCCTACGAGTCGCTCTATCCAACACCGCAGTCACGGTCCGGCCTCGGAGCGGCCATGGGCCAGAACACCTCGCTGCGGGCTCTCTACGGGCGAGCGTTCGACCTCACCAGTGCTGGTGGCTTCACAGCGTGGCGGATGGGCGGGTTCGCAGCGGCGATCATCTCGCTGATGAGCCTGCTGGCGGTGGTCCGCCATACCCGTGCTGAGGAGGAGGCGGGGCGCCTCGAGCTGTTGCGCTCGGGCGTGGTGGGTCGGCACGCGCCGCTGGCGGCTGCCCTGCTGGTCACGATCGGCGCGAACGTCATCCTGGCCGGGATCGTGATCGCCGGCCTGATTTTCGAGAGCACCTCCATGGCCGGCGCGCTGGCGCTCGGCCTGGGATTCATGGGGTGCGGCATCGTGTTCGCCGGTGTCGGCGCCGTCACCTCCCAGATCAGCGAAAACGCCCGTCCGGCCAGAGGAATGGCAGCGTCAGTCCTCGGCGCGGCATACCTGTTGAGGGCGGTCGGGGACAGCTCCGACACAGCGCCGTGGCTCAGCTGGCTCTCCCCCATCGGGTGGTCCCAGCAGATGCGACCGTTCGCCGACGAGCGCTGGTGGGTCCTGGGCATGTCGCTGGTGGTTGGCGTTGGCCTGATCGTGCTGGCCGTGGTCCTGGAGGGCAGACGCGACTTCGGCGCAGGACTTCGTCCCGCCCCCCTTGGCCCCAATCGCGCGGCGCCACGGCTGGCCACGGCTGGCGCTCTTGCCTGGCGGCTCCAGCGGGGGTCTTGGCTCGCCTGGACCATCGGGATCGCGATCTTCGCCGGAGCCATCGGCTCGGTGGCCAACGGGGTGCTCGACATCTTCAAGGGCAACCCTCAGCTCGAGGAGATCATCCGGCGCATCGGCGGTGAGCAGTCGCTGATCGACGCGTTCTTCGCCGCGGTGCTGCCGGTGATGGCCACTGTGGGCACGATCCATTCGGTGCAGGCGATGCTGCGGCTGCGCTCGGAGGAGACCGAGACCCGTGTCGAGCAGGTTCTGGGAACTGCGGTGACCAGGACGCGGCTGATGGCCAGCCATCTCGTGCACGCCCTGGCCAGCCCGCCGATCCTCATGACTGCTGTCGGTCTGTCAGCCGGTGGTGCGTACGCCGCGTCCGTCCACGACGCCAGCAAGGCGTGGGCCGTGCTGGGTGGAGCCCTTGTGCTGGTTCCGGCGATGTGGGTCTTCTCCGGGGTGACCATGGCTCTGATCGGTATGGCGCCAGAGCGCAGCGTGCTGGCGTGGGGGGTACTGGCGGCGTGCGGCTTCCTGGGTCAGCTGGGGCCGATCCTTCAGCTGCCCGACATGGTTCTGCGCATCTCGCCGTTCGCGAACGTTCCCAAGTTTCCTGGCACCGACCTCGATATCGTGCCGCTCGCTGCCCTGAGCGTCATCGCGATCGCGTTGACTACGGCCGGGATTCGGGGTTTCCAGCGCCGCGACATCGGCTGACCGGGAGGGTTGAGTTGCATGGGCGCGGAGGGGATACGGGCCGCGTAGCCCATCAAGGGAGCTTGCGAGCAGGGCTAGCGGCCCGTATCCCTCCCGCGCCGCCCAGCGGGAGCGAGCAGGGCTGGCGGCCCGCGTGCCTTCCGGTCGTTACCAGGCGGCTGGCTCGTAGTCCTTGACGAAGCAGCCGAAGATGTCCCGGCCCAGCTCACCCTGCACGATCGGGTCATAGACGCGCGCCGCGCCGTCGACGAGATCAAGTGGCGCGTGGAAGCCCTCCTCGGCCAGCCGCATCTTGGTCGGGTGCGGACGCTCGTCGGTGATCCAGCCGGTGTCGACCGCGGTCATCAGGATGGAGTCGGTCTCCAGCATCTCCTGGGCGCTGGTCCGCGTGAGCATGTTGAGCGCCGCCTTGGCCATGTTGGTGTGCGGATGACCCGGACCCTTGTAGCTGCGGCTGAACTGGCCCTCCATCGCCGAGACATTGACGACGTACGTGCGACGGGCACTCGATGCCGCCATCGAAGGACGGAGACGGCTGATCAGGATGAACGGCGCCGTGGAGTTGCAGAGCTGAACCTCGAGCAGCTCCAGCGCATCCACCTCCTGCACATGCTGGGTCCAGCTGTTGACGTCGATCAGGTCGGGCACCAGTCCTCCGGCATCGATCGCGGTCCCGGCCCGCACCCTGGCCGGTGTTGCCGAGCCGGCACGCAGGGCCATCGCGGTCAGCACGTGTGGAGCATCTGCATGTGCCGTGGGGTGGGTCGCGAGCGCCCCGGCGAAGGAGGCCGGATGCGCGTCGCTGAGGTGGTCGAAGGTGAGCATCTCGGGCAGCGGCCCGTGAGGCAGTGGCGCGGACTCGGCATCCACGAGCGGGGCATAGGACCCCGGTGAACGTCGTACCGTCTGGGCGGCGTTGTTGATGAGGATGTCGAGCGGTCCCTGTGCTGCAACCGAATCAGCAAGAGCGACGACCTGGGCCGGATCGCGCAGGTCGATCCCGACGATGCGCAGCCGGTGAACCCAGTCGGCGCTGTCCTCCATCGCCGTGAACCGGCGGATCGCGTCGCCCGGAAAGCGGGTCGTGATCGTCGTGTGGGCGCCGTCGCGCAAGAGTCGGAGCGCGATGTACATCCCGATCTTCGCCCGGCCGCCGGTCAGCAGGGCCCGCCGTCCCGTCAGGTCGGTGCGCTGATTGCGTTTGCTGCGGTTGAGGGCAGCGCACTCGGGGCAGAGCTGGTGATAGAACGCGTCGACATCGACATACCGCGACTTGCAGGTGTAGCAGGAGCGTGGTTGCAGGAGTCGGCCTGCGAGTGCGCTGGTGGCGCTCGACACCAGCTGAAGGCCCTGGGTCTCGTCGTCGATCCGCTCAGGGGCGCCGGTAGCCGTCAGTGCCGTGATGGCGCGATCGTATGCCAGTACCTTCTGGCGGCGCGCAGAGCGACGAGCTTCCTTGA
>DASVHT010000060.1:0-7826 GCA_036382455.1 Dermatophilaceae bacterium | reverse complement strand
CATGATCTTCTACAACAAGGACATGATGAAGAAGGCGGGGGTCGACCCCAACAGCCCACCGCTGGCGACGTACGACCAGTTCCTGGCAACCAGCAAGAAGGTCGTGTCCAGCGGCGCGGCCCAGGCCGCCATCTGGCCGGCGCCGTCGAGTGAGTTCTTCCAGTCCTGGTTCGACTTCTACCCGCTTTACGCCGCCGAGAGCGGCGGCGCGCAGCTGGTCAAGGACGGCAAAGCCACCTTCGACTCCGACGCCGGCAAGAAGGTGGCGAACTTCTGGCGGACGATGTACGCCGAGAAGCTGGCTCCGCAGGAGAAGTACAACGGCGACTCCTTTGCTGACAAGAAGGCCGCCATGGCTGTCGTCGGTCCGTGGGCAATCCCTGTGTACAAGGGCAAGGTCAACTGGGGCGTCGCACCTGTGCCGACGTCAACCGGCAAGACGGCCGACAAGATCAGCACCTTCTCCGACGCCAAGAACATCGCCATTTACTCCGCCTGCAAGAACCAGGGAACCGCCTGGGACCTGCTGAAGTTCTCGACCAGCCAGGAGCAGGACGGTGCCCTTCTCACCAAGACCGGGCAGATGCCGCTGCGCAAGGACGTTGCGACGGTGTATGCCAGCTACCTCACCACGCACCCGGCATACAAGATGTTCGCTGACCAGGCCGCCCGGACTGTCGAGGTGCCCAACGTGACCAACTCGATCGCCATCTGGCAGGCCTTCCGAGATGGGTACTCCTCGTCGGTGATCTTCGGCAAGACGACGGTCGACGCCTCGCTGAAGAGTGCAGCCGACAAGGTCACGCAGCTGGCCGGACAGTCCTGATCGGGCGCGGGACATGCCCATCGCGACGGTGACCATGGACCACTCCGGTCCGACCACGCCGCCGCCGGAGCACGGCCCCCGACGGCTGACGACCGTGTTCGGTCGTCAGCCGCTCGGGATCGCGCTGGCCGCTCCCTACGCCGTGTTTCTCGCGGTCGTGTTCGCCTACCCGCTCGGCCTGGCCGTGTGGATCAGCTTTCACAAGTACTTCTTCACCGCACCGGGAGCGCAGGTGGAGCGGCCGTTCGTCGGCCTGGACAACTACAAGAGCGCCCTGTCCGACCCTGCGGTGCGACGCTCGTTCCTGAACGTGGCCGAGTTCCTCGTCATCAACGTCCCCCTGACGGTGGTGCTTTCGCTGCTACTGGCAACCGCTCTCAACGGCGCCACCCGCGGACGCACGTTCCTGCGCGTCGCCTACTACGTCCCGTACGTCTCGGCGAGTGTCGCGGTCGTGGTGGTGTGGCTGTTCCTGTTCAGCAGCAGTGGGATGGTCAACCAGCTGCTCGGCCCACTCGCCCCCAATCCGTCCTGGCTCGTCAACAGCACGCTGGCGATGCCGGTCATCGCCATCTTCGTCACGTGGAAGCAGCTCGGCTTCTTCATCCTGTTGTACCTCGCCGCGCTGCAGAACGTGCCCAAGGAGCTGTACGAGGCCGCGTCGGTCGACGGTGCCGGCAAGTTCCGCTCGCTGATGAACGTCACGGTCCCGGGCGTCCGTCCAGCAACCACGCTCGTGGTGATCCTCGCCACGATCACGGGGGCCAACCTGTTCACCGAGCCGTACCTGCTGACCAACGGCGGCGGACCCGACGGGGCTTCAGCGTCCCCCGTGCTCGTCATGTACCAGAAGGGGATCGAGCAGAGCACACCGGACGTGGCCTCGGCCATCGGCGTCATCCTTGTCATCGGCGTCCTGGTGATCTCGCTCATCAACCGCCGGCTGTTGGAGAGGGACTGACATGTCACGGACCCGCAGCTGGCCACGCATGGTCGTGCTCGTCATCGGGGCGTTCGTCTTCCTGTTTCCCTTCTACTACATGGTCATCGGCTCGCTGCAGCCAAAGCCGGACACCTCGATAGCCGGGGCCATTCCCACGCAAGGGGTGACCCTGCACAACTACGCCCAGATCAACGGATCGCTGAACCTGGTGCGTTCGCTGGTCAACTCGGGTATCTTCACCGGCGCGGTGATCCTGTTCACCGTCGTCCTCGGGGTGTTGGCCGGCTACGCGCTGGCACGGCTGCATTTCCGCGGTCGTGGGAGTCTGTTCGCGCTCATGCTGCTCGTGCAGGTCGTCCCGTTCCAGCTGTTGATCATTCCGCTCTACGTGATGATCGTGCGCAGCTACGGGCTGGCCGACACCTACATGGGCATGATCCTGCCCTTCGCCATCAACTCCACCGCAGTCTTCATCTTCCGGCAGTTCTTCCTGGCGCTGCCAGAGGACCTCTTCGCGGCGGCCCGCATCGACGGTGCCAGCGAGGTGCGGATCCTCTGGTCGATCGCGCTCCCGCTGGTCCGCCCGGCCCTGCTCACCGCCACCCTCATCACCTTCATCGGGCCATGGAACGAGTTCCTCTGGCCGTTCCTCGTCACCAAGGATGCCAGTCTGCAGCCGCTCGCGGTGTCGCTGGCGAACTACCTCGGCAACATCGCCGGACGGGCTACGAATCCTTACGGCGCGGGCTTGGCCGGCGCCGTGGTTCTGGCCACTCCCGCGGTGGCCCTGTTCGTGGCGTTCCAACGGCACTTCACGTCCTCTGACCTAGGCTCCGGCGTGAAGGGCTGACGAGCCTGTTGATACAGAGCAGCGTCCCGTACACCTTGACCCGTCTGGGCGTCGTCATGACGCCCGAAACCGGTAACCCCTTCGAGGCCGCAGGCGTGCTCAACCCCGCCAGCGGGCGCACGCCCGACGGGCGGTTGCACCTGCTTCCGCGCATCGTCGCGGCGGGCAACGTCTCGCGCGTCGGGTTCGCCGAGGTCGTCGTCCGCGACGGGGTTCCCGTCGGCGTCGAACGACAGGGGGTCGTCCTGGCCCCGGACCAGGGATGGGAACGCGGTGCCGACAACGCCGGAGTAGAGGACCCGCGGGTTACGTGGCTGGCGAGCCTGGCCGTGCACGTCATGACCTACGTCGCCTTCGGCCCGCTCGGCCCGCGCCTGGCCCTCGCGGTCTCCGACGACCTTGAGCACTGGCGGCGACTCGGTCCGGTGCAGTTCAGCTACCAACCAGACATGGACACCGACCTGTGCTTGTTCCCCAACAAGGACGCGGTGTTCTTCCCCGAGCCGGTGCCCGACCCCGACGGTCGACCGTCCTACGCGATGCTGCACCGTCCCATGTGGAATCTCGGCTTGGTGCGTCCGGGTCAGAGCGAGCACCTGCCGACCGGCTTGAGCGACCCGCGGCCCGGCATCTGGATCTCCTACGTCCCGGTCGACCTGGCTCGTGCCGATGTGCGTGCACTCGCCAGGCCGGAGAACCACCGGAGGGTGGCCCTGCCGGAGTTCGCCTACGAGCAGCTCAAGGTCGGCGCAGGTCCGCCCCCGATCCGCGTCGAGGAGGGCTGGCTTCTCATCCACCACGGCGCCAGCGGCGACATCGCCGAGGGGTGGGACCCGACCACGCAGAACGTCGAGTACGCCGCAGGCGCGATGCTTCTCGACGCCGACGACCCCTCAAGGGTGATCGCCCGCACCGACCAGCCGATCCTTGCCCCCGAGACAGCGGGGGAGCGCAACGGCGTCGTCTCGAACGTCGTCTTCCCCACGGCCATCGAGTCGGTCGACGGCGTGCCCTATGTCTTCTACGGTATGGCCGATGCCAAGATCGGTGTGGCGCGGCTGAACCGCACGTGAGCGCGACGGCACGAGTGCGGGCGCCTCGCAGGTGAACGACCACCGAGCGAGCGCAAGGACTTCGCCGGTCGCCATACCGGGATGGTGGTTTGATGATCGTCCGGCGCTGAACCGGCCTGCGGAGGGATCGACATGGAACGACGGATCGACCTGGGTGAGGGCGCTCGCGGGACGGTTTCACTGAGCGAGCCGGTGCTGCGCTACGCCGGCAACCCGATCCTCACCTCCCATCAGGTCAACGCTGCGTGGGGGCGACCACACCTGCAGGTGGTGACGGTGCACAACGCGGGGGCAGCACTCGTGGGTGGTCAGACGCTGCTCCTGTTCCGCTCGCACCTGCGGCGCGGCCTCAGCGTTCTCGGTCTGGCGCGCAGCGACGATGGTGTCACCGGGTGGCGGGTCGACTCGCGGCCCGCGTTCGTTCCGGCGGGGCCGGGCGAGAGGTATGGCGCGCACGTCGACCCCGAGCAGGTCGCCGCGATGGAGTCCGGCGGGGTTGAGGATGCCCGCATCAACCCCGTCGACGGTGAGTTCGCCATCACCTACAGCGCGTACGACGGACGGGCGCCAGACCGGGTGCGGGTGGCGCTGGCGACCACGGCCGACTTCACCGAGTTCACCCGCTACGGGCCGATGCTCGAACAGGACATGCGCAACGTGGTGGTGTTCCCTGAGCGGATCGGCGGGCGGTATGTCGGGCTGTTCCGCCCCAATGACACCACCCCCGACCAGGTCGGCGGCGCCTACACCCAGATCCGCATCGGTTACACCAACGACCTCCGGTCGGGGCCCTGGTCGATAGAGGACGAGCCGATCATGCGCACCGGCGCCGGCCCGAGCTCGTTCTCGGACAAGATCGGCCCCGGTGCGCCCCCGGTCAAGACCCGCCACGGCTGGCTCAACCTGTTCCATGGCGTCCGCAGGACGATGGACGGCAACCCCTACGTGCTAGGGGTTGCCCTGCACGACGTGGGCGACCCGCGCAAGGTCCAGATGTCGAGCATCCCGATCCTCTTCCCGTCCCGCGCCGACTGCCGGGTGCCCGAGACCGACTATGTCCACGTGCCGAACGTGGTGTTCTCGTGTGGCATGCTCCGGCGTGCCGACGGCAGCCTGCTGATCTACTATTCCGGCAACGACACCGTGATGAACGTGGCCTTCTCGCACGAGGACGTCCTGGCCGAGCTGTGCCTGCGTTATGGCCAGGACCCGCACACCGGCGAGCTGCGCTACAACCCCTGGGACGGTCCGATCCAGGGGTTGTAGGGCGCGCCTGATCAGAGCGTCGGGACGGTGGCCAGCACGACAAGCAGCCAACCGCAGCAGACAACCGCAGCAGACAACCGCAGCAGACAAAAGAGAAGGCGAACCACGAACCGATGAACGCAACCTCCCATCGCGGCCCCCTCAACCCGAGCGACCTCGCGAACCTGGACTCCCTGCTGACCCCGGACGAGATCGCAGTTCGCTCCTCGGTGCGCGAGCTCTGCGCCCGGCGCATCGACCCCTATGTTGCCGAGTGGTTCGAGGCCGGTGAGATCCCCGATATCCGCGGCCTCGCCAGAGAGCTCGGCTCGCTCGGGCTGCTCGGGATGCACCTGGAGGGTTATGGCTGCGCGGGGATGAGTGCGACCGACTACGGCCTGGCCTGCCTCGAGCTGGAGGCGTCTGACTCCGGCATACGCTCGCTGGTCTCCGTGCAGGGCTCGCTGGCCATGTTCGCCATCTGGCGCTGGGGCAGCGAGGAGCAGAAGCTGGAGTGGCTGCCGCGCATGGCCACCGGCGAGTCCATCGGCTGCTTCGGCCTGACCGAGGCCGACCACGGCTCGGACCCCGGCGGCATGCGCACGACCGCCAAGCGCGACGGCGGCGACTGGGTGCTCAACGGCAGCAAGATGTGGATCACCAACGGCTCGGTGGCCCAGGTGGCTGTGGTCTGGGCTCAGACCGACGAGGGGATTCGCGGCTTTGTCGTGCCGACCAACACCCCGGGCTTCTCCGCATCACCGATCAAGCACAAGCTCTCGCTGCGTGCCTCTGTGACCAGCGAGCTGGTCTTGGACAACGTGCGCCTGCCCGCAGGCGCGGTGCTCCCCGAGGTCCGCGGGCTGAAGGGCCCGCTGTCCTGCCTGAACGAGGCCCGCTTCGGCATCGTCTGGGGGGCCATGGGCGCCGCTCGCTCCTCGTTCGAGGCGGCGGTGCGCTACTCCCAGGAGCGCGTGCAGTTCGGCAAGCCGATCGCCGGCTTCCAGCTCACCCAGAAGAAGCTCGCCGACATGTACATCGAGCTCAGCAAGGGCATCCTGCTGGCGATCCACCTTGGCCGGATGAAGGACGCCGGCACACTCCGCCCGGAGCAGGTCAGCCTGGGCAAGCTCAACAACGTGCGTGAGGCGCTGGAGATCTGCCGCACCGCCCGCACCATCCTGGGCGCCAACGGCATCTCGCTGGAGTACCCCGTCATCCGCCACGCCAACAACCTGGAGTCGGTCCTCACCTATGAGGGCACCGTCGAGATGCACACGCTGGTGGTCGGCCAGGCCCTCACCGGCCTGGACGCGTTCCGTTGAGCGAGCCCGCCGTCCGGAACGGTCAGGTGTCCTTCTGGTATCGCGACACGGGTGTTCCGGTGCGACGCCCGACGTTGAATGGCCGACTGGACGTCGACGTGGCCATCGTCGGCGGCGGCTACACGGGGCTGTGGACGGCGTACTACCTGAAGAAGGACCAGCCCGATCTGCGGATTGCGGTGTTGGAGAAGGAGTTCGCCGGTTTCGGAGCCTCCGGACGAAACGGAGGCTGGCTCAGCGCCGAGCCCCCCGGACAGATGCGGCGTTATGCCAAGGCGCATGGCTGGCCTGCTGCCGTCGCGATGCAGAAGGAGATGTTCGCTTCCGTCGACGAGGTCATCACCGTGGCATCCGCCGAGGGGATCGACGCCGACATCCAGAAGGACGGCCTCCTGCACGTCGCCACCAGCGAGGCCCAGGCTCAACGGATGTTGGGCAGCGTCGCGTCCCTGCGCCGTGAGGGATGGGGTGCCGACGACCTGCACGTCCTGGACGCCGAGGGTCTCGCGCGCCGGGTGAACGTCGCCGGCGGGCAGGCGGCGCTCTGGAGCCCCCATTGCGCACGCATCCAGCCGGCCAAGCTCGTGCGCGGGCTGGCGTCCGTGGTCGAGAACCTCGGGGTCTCGATCTTCGAGGGCACGGAGGTCAGCGAGATCCGCCCGCACCAGGCGGTGACACGGAACGGGACCGTCCATGCTTCCTACGTGATCCGCGCTCTCGAGGGATTCACCGCCAGTGTGGAAAGTCCCCGGCTCTTGCTGCCCATGAACAGCAGCATGCTGGTCACAGCGCCCATCCCGGACTCGGCCTGGGACCGGATCGGCTGGCAGGGCGCGGAGCTCATCGGCGACGAGGCGCATTCCTTCTGCTACATCCAGCGCACGGCCGACGATCGGATCGCCATTGGTGGCAGGGGGATTCCCTACCGTTACGGCTCGCGATGGGATGACCGGGGTGAGACCCGGGCGGCCACGCTCGATCAGCTGACCCGCACCCTGTGGAGGCTTTTCCCGGCCGTCCGCGATATCCCCGTCGAGCACACGTGGTCAGGGGTCCTGGGAGTACCGCGGGACTGGTGCGCTGCCGTGGACCTGGACCGCAGCAGTGGGCTTGGTTGGGCAGGTGGGTATGTCGGGCATGGTGTCACCGCCTCCAACCTGGCGGGGCGCACGCTTCGCGACCTGGTGCTCGGCAGAGACACGGAGCTGACCCGGCTTCCCTGGGTAGGTCGACACGTGCGTCGCTGGGAGCCAGAACCGTTGCGATGGCTCGCAGTTCGTGGCCTCTACCTCGCCTACCGGGCTGCTGACAACCGGGAAGACGACGGTAGGGGCACCACCTCGCCAATCG
Source organism: Dermatophilaceae bacterium (assembly GCA_036382455.1). Classification (GTDB taxonomy): domain Bacteria; phylum Actinomycetota; class Actinomycetes; order Actinomycetales; family Dermatophilaceae; genus UBA4719. The sequence continues at coordinate 214 of DASVHT010000060.1, read as the reverse complement.
CACGCATCGCCGACCGCATCAGCGGCCGTTGACGGCCAGGTCAGGCAGGTCCGGTCAGGCGCGCCGGTCCCGCTTGTCGACCAGCGCAAGTCCCCAGGCAACTACCCCTGCAGTGCCGACCAGAAGCCCGTAGAAGGCATCCCATGGACTGGCGGCGCGAGCGGCCCACGCCGCCGTCGCTGTTCCCACGACGAGGGTCGCCAGCAATGGCTTG
>DASVHT010000059.1:0-3949 GCA_036382455.1 Dermatophilaceae bacterium | reverse complement strand
CGCAGGAAGTCGATAGCTCCCTTTATCCCGTGTTCGATGTCATCGAACCGGTCGCGTACATCAGCGCCTCTCAGGTTGATGAAAGCCGTGGGGGAAGCGTCGCCGGCTACAACGGCGGAGCAGCACCTAAGGAGGAGGTTGTGGTCATCTGCGACGTCGCTGAAACCGTGCGGCCGTAGCTCCTCTGTTAGATCAGTAAAGCGCTGCTGTAGATCGAAATCTTCGCTCCAAGTCCAAGCGGTCAAGAGTTGGAACACGTCTAGCTCGACGCCGAGGCGGTTGACGCGCTCGAACACGATCGCGACCTTCGACCTGTCATCCGTGACGATCTCTTGCGTTGGGACGACGGCTTCCTTGAAGGTTGCCTGCACCGAGTCGATCCTTATAGCTTGTTCTTCGGGCAGTCCACGGGTTGCTTGACGGTACGCGGCCACGTCAAAGAAGGTACTGATCGGAAAGTGTCGGGCAGGGTCCACTGAGCTTTCTTCTAGTGCCAGGAACTGGCTCTCTTGGAGATCGGCCTTTGCGTCCATATCAAAATAGATGTGCGTCCACGAGTCATCGCCTTGAGCAGGGAGGTCGCTTTGGAAGACCCCAAATATGGACGTGATCCGCTGCTGTCCATCTAGGACGTAGTCGACTGGGAAGTCGGGCTGCCGCTGCGGTAGGTCAAATGGCCCCAGGCTCCGCTCGGAGTTGAGCTTCTCCTTTGTGCGCCACAGAATCACGGCACCAAACGGGAAGCCCTTGTATATCGAATCCATCAGGTAGGCGACGTGCTCCGCGTCCCAAACGAAGCCACGCTGGAATGCAGGGATTCGTATCGCACCCGATGAGACGTGCTCAATAACCTTCCGGATTGACAAACCGTCAGTCATAGTTCCCCCGGAGTGATCGGTGAGCCACAGAGACTAGACTCTAGCCGTCGGCGGGAGTCTGAGGTATCACTAGCCGTCCTCAGCTGTCTCATAGGCCGAACCTTAAGCGGCACTCCTGATCTTCAACGCAGAAGGCAACCCGAGTCCCAGCATCAATCCTGAGACTCCATAAGTCTACTCAACCGCTGACGCTCCACGTTTGATGAGCAACGTCTACGCCGGCCTCTCTCGCCGCGGCTTCAACGGCATCGTTGGCACGTTGAATACCACCAATTAGAGCAGCTTTCTTCTCGCTGATATTCTCCGTAGACCATTCCTTATTCCAGGGTGCGTGAAACTTCTCCGCCTCCGTGAGCAAGGCCGCGTACTCTTGCCAGGCCTGGACCCACTGCTGATGTGCGCTGATAAACGCGGCGGGGCATGCTGAATCATCCATACTGGCAACCTGCCGAAAAAAGGCCTCCGTATCCTTTCTACCGCCAGCAGAGAACGTACTGTCTGTCAGGCTCGACTCGCGAGATGTGACGCTCTTGACACACTGGAGCTCGGCAGCACTTACGGCCGGCGCTGTAGCTGATGCGCCGCCAATCTGAACGGTGCTGGTCGTTGTCGAGTGGCGCGCCAGAAGCGCGACACCCAAAGCGACCATCGCGACCAGGGCAAGCACGATAACGACTCCAGCGCGCCGCGCGTGGGGCTGCTTGCCCCTGTCCACGTGGTCCTCAAGAGCGGGCTTCTCGCCCGCCTCTGGCCAATCCGTGCGTCCAAGGGCGCTTGGCATCGAGGCTGTCGGGAAGAAGATCGGCCGCACAACGCTGCTTGGTATTAGCCCACCGAGGGCGACCAGGGCGCCACCTGCAGCCATGGCGTAAGCGCCTTTGCCCGGCTGGACAGTGACGGCAATCCGCATAATACCGGCGGCGGAATTGTGCGCGAAGTGCAGCAAGGGGTTAGATGCATCCGGGACGGTACTGTCAATCAGGGTCCTGGCGAGATAGATGAGGTATCCACCACTGTAGGCAGATATCCCGCCAATGACCACTAGGCCGAGGCGGCACATGATGTTGCTAGTGCGGGTAGTGGCAATCACTATGAGGGCAAGTAGGGCAGCGGCTCCTGCAGCCGCAAGCACCTGCATGCCGCCTTGCGTCAACCCGCCCGCTACGATCTCAAGGTTGGGTTTAAAGTCAAACATGCTCTTGAAGCTAATGGGCGCTCCACTAATGGTTACCCACGGAAAGGCCGCGCCGCACCCAAGCACTGCTGCGCCGACCAAACTCACGAAGCCGGCGACCCTGTTCGACTTCTCAGGGCGATAGCTCATTGATCCCCCACGCTCAAGACGGTAGCCTCGAAGGCTGCCACTGCCGGCGGCACCACTCCAGGACAGGGCGCAGGCGAGGTTCCAGGAACGCGCTGCGAGACGGGGGCCGCTCCCCCCGTCACCTGCCCGGGTTGGGCGCGACGGCTGTCCCGTATGACTCGACCCGAGATTGAAGCCGCGCCACGCCAGCGGCGGCGTTTCTCTTGTGCTAAGCCCACTGCTATCCAATGCTCTTGCAGCCCAGTTGTGGGTTAGGTCCGCCACCCCAGTTGATGCCGACGTTGTACCGGGTAACCCACCAGGCCGCGACCGATGCCGGCTGGTCGGTCGCGGCGCTCGTCGACATGGGCTACCCGACGCCGCCGCGTCAGCGCAACCCGGGGCAGATTCCAATCGGACAGGGCATCTTGACCGCCCTCGACGGTGCACCTCGGTTGACCTGGTGCGTCACCGACAGACGTTCCGCTATCGGGACGGTCGGGCGGAGCGCGGCCGCCGGTCAGCGTCCGGGTAGCGATAGGCGGTCGAGCTCGTCCGCGACTTCTTGCTCAGTGCGCCCGAGATCTCTCAGGTCGATGACGAGGTTGTCTACCGCCTGCTCCAGAGAGTCCCGGTAGTGCACCGGATCGAGGGCAATGAGCTCGGTGTACAAAGACACGGCCTCACGGTCAGCGGCAAGAGCCGCGTCAAAGTCGCCTAGCTCGGTGAGCCGGATCCCCTGGGAAGTCAGTGACCGGGCGAGCGTCTCCAGGAAAACGGGATGCTTGTCGGCCAGCACGCGGCGGATCTGCACGGCCTCCGCGCTGGCGGTCAGCGCGTCCTCGCGCCGGCCCAGGTCGGCCAGCCGGTTGGACTGGTTGTTCAGCGACATCGCCAGGTCGGGCAGGAAGGCGTCCGGGCGGGCCGCGGCCAGTGCGCGGCGGATCTGCACGGCTTCCTCGATGGCGGTCAGCGCGTCCTCGCGCCGGCCCAGGTTCGCCAGCCGGTTGGACTGGTTGTTCAGCGACATCGCAAGGTCGGGCAGGAAGGCGTCCGGGCGGGCCGCGGCCAGCGTGCGGTAGTGACCCACGGCCTCCGCGCTGGCGGTCAGCGCGTCCTCGCGCCGGCCCACCTCCGCCAGCGCGCTGGACTGGTTGTTCAGCGACATCGCCAGGTCGGGCAGGAAGGCGTCCGGGCGGGCCGCGGCCAGCGCGCGGTAGTGGCCGACGGCCCCCGCGATGGCGGTCAGCGCGTCCTCGCGCCGGCCCAGGTCCGCCAGCCGGTTGGACTGGTTGTTCAGCGCCGCAGCCAGGTCGGGCAGGAAGTTGGCCGGGTCGGTGACGGCGCGAGCGCGCAGCTCCTCGACGAGGCGGCGGTTGAGGGCGGCGGCGAGTGGGGCGAGCGCGAAGCTCGACGCGGGCAGCGTGTCGGTGAGCCGGGCCAGGGAGTCCAGGTCGGCGCTGGTCGCGGCGGCCTCGACGGCGGCGAGCAGCGGACCCGGGGCGGCGGTCTGGGTGGCGACCTGCAGGGCGACCGGTGCGAGCTGATCAAGCCGAGCCGCCAGTAGCGCGGTCAGCTCGCCGAGCAGCAGGGTGCGCCGATCTGGCAGGACGCTCGGGTTTGTCAGCGCCCGGGTGACCACGCTCAGCGCCTGGACGGTCTGGCCGGCGGTCGCCGCGGTCAGCAGCCCGGGCAGCAGGTCCGGGTCGTCGGTGAGCACCGATACGGCGAGATGCTCCGCGAGCCGGTCAGGCTGCAGGCTGCCCCA
>DASVHT010000058.1:0-3593 GCA_036382455.1 Dermatophilaceae bacterium | reverse complement strand
GGTTAAGGGCTAAGGGGCACCTACACAACTGCCAACTATTGCACTAGAGGGAGTTGCTACCAAAGTTCGAACATATCGCGCCACGAGGTCAACCCACCTAAGGTCGTGCGTCTGACCATAGGGTGAGAAATGGGTCGGCCCCTGGCTGATTACTCCTTGGCTTCTTCGCCGCTGGTATCACCAGGCTTGTCAATAGCGTCGAACAACTTGCCGGCCATCTCACGAATCTCGTCCTCGGTCATCTTGGCGATAGATCTCACCGGAGCCGCGCAGACTATTGCGTTTGCCCGCGTCGTTAGCCACTACTGCCTCCCGTGCCGCTCGCCCGCCGTCATGCCTCTTCTAGTCTACTGCTTCCGGCGTCTCCCGAGCCTTATTGCGTTTGTCACGAATGATATTGTGCTGGGCGAGGCCCGGGGACCCGGTCACCCGCCCGGTCACTGGTGTGGTGGATGACGGTCTGGCGGAATTCGTTGGCGATGGCCGGAAGGCGGCGGCACCCAGCGGGCCCGGCCCGCCCGGCCCGCCCGGCGTTGCTCAAGTAGAACCTGTGCCCTGTCGACCAACCCCCCGACAGCCTCGGCACCGCGAAAGGAACCCGATGTTCGCGCGGATGGCGCTACTCCACCTCGACCCGGAGCGATCAGAGATTTACGGTGCGTGGGTCAAGCGCGGCGATATCCTTGACCCGTACTACCCGAAAGACATCAACAGCCTCGAGCTTGCCAGATCGATCGTGACCGAATGGTCATGGGACAATTGTCTCGAGTCCCTGCGGTCAGGCAGCCCCGGCATGGTTGGGTGGGACGCCGTTCCCTGTCGTGCTGACGAGAGCGCCGAACAGGTCTTTCAGCGGTCCGGCGTCATTCATCCGACATACCTTCCGTTCTACCGAGGCGCCCTCCGGCGGCATTTCGCCGAGGTTGCCGGCAGCCCGCTTCCCGACGCGCGTCTGCACTATTACGAACAGAGCGCCCTCCACGCCCTCGGTCATGACCACTCGGGCAACCCATGCGTTGGTGCCCTGCCCTGCCCGCCACTGGCGCACCAGATGGAGAAGGACGAGCGGTTCTGGGTGGCCACAGCCCTCATGTCGGTCTTCCACAGCAAGGACCGGGTGGGCGCCCTTACCCGGCTGCTGACCGAGTGCCTTGGTGATGTGCCGCCTGTACCCGGAGTCGCCAGCTGGGACGAGGCTCTTGGCGATGCGAACTCGCTGGAACTGTTCTTCGAGGTGCACCTGAACGCTCCTGACTCGTACAAGCAGTACAAGAGGACGCCCGTCGAGGAACGGGTATTGACCCCGTGGCTGCGTGCTCGGGCGGTCCAGTCCAAGGACAATCTCGAAGGGGCAACCCACGCCGACGCCATGCTCATCGCCCCGAGCACCGGCTTTGCGGTCGTATTCGAGGCCAAGGTGTACTCCGATGCCTCGAGCCACACCACCTACGATGCGAAGCGCAATCAGATCGCCCGCAACATCGACGTGCTCATGGACCGCAACTCCGGTCTTCGGAGCCCACTCAACAAGCGGCAGCCGGATAGGAGCTGTTTCGTGCTGATCACCCCGGAGATCTTCAAGCGCGATCCCAGCAGCCGGCTCTACGGGGCGCTCATGCAGGCCTACCGCAGGGACGCCGAGCTGCTTCACGAGCACCTGCCACACCGCAGCCCCGCGGACCTCGCCGGTGTCCCCCTCCGCTTGGGCTGGACGAGTTGGGAGCAGATCAACACGCTGAACCCCGGTGCCTGCCCCTGGCTGACCGCCGGACCCAAGGCCCCAACCACAGCCCAAGGGGTGGAACAGGCAGGATCGGCCGAGGGGAATAGACATCACGGAAGCGGCCCGTTCGGCGACTCCCGAGAGGTGCGGCCCGGCGGTCCAAACGGCGGCGCGACGCCGCCGCATTTCGCAGGCGCGGACATCAGGTGAGTGACCCGGACGGCCAACGGGAACCGGGGCCGCAAGGTCCATCGACGATCCCGGCAGCAGGGAACCCGCAACTGCAACTGGCCGTCGAGCTGACGCATTGTGCATCGGTGGAGAGTCTCGTGGACGAGCCGGGCCTCATGTGGTGGTCCGCGACGCTGACCGCCCGCGACGGGGAAGCGCGCGACCCGGACACGACGGGTGTAGCCGTCGTCACGGCGTCGCTCCTCGTCGTCGACAGTCCTGCTTGCGAGGACCCAGGATTGGATCTCGACAACATCAGCGTCGAACTGGGACGGCTCGCCTTCGCCTACGGCGAGGACCTCAATAGCGACGGGACCGGTGGCTGGTCGTCCTTCGTAGGCCGGGTGCTGTTCGTTGAAGACCTCACGGTGCAACCGCACTGGAGAGGGCGGCGCCTTGCACCCGCCACAATCCTGGTAGCCGCCACGGCCCTCGGCAACGCCTTGCAGGTCGTAGTCGAACCGGCCGCGGTGAGCTGGCAGCCCGACGGCGGAGAAGCTGAGGGTGGCGGGTGGCAGGACTTCGGCTTCACAGCACTGGGCGGAAGCGATGATTCCGCCGGCATCTATTCCTTCGCGACCAGCTGGTGCAGCTTCCCCGCCGAGGAAATCGCCGTGGCTCAGGAGATGCTCAGCAGCCTTCAGTTCACCGCTGAGGACATCGCCTGGTGGCGCGAGGCCCGCCGCAGTTCAGCTGCGTCTTGAGCCGATCACCCGCGCCGCTGATCTACATTGGCTTAAGGTCGCAGAACCGCGACCGCGTTTGGTGCTCCTGTCATGGCGGTCGGAGGTCGAGAATTGGGGCTCTCCTGCTGGCGTCCCCGCCCAGCGCCTGGGTGCCAAGGGAGGCCAACAGCTCGGCCTCACTCCACAGTTCGTCGTTGTCGCCGTACGCCGGCTCGGCTTGAAGGGCGCTGGCGGCCGCTCGATACATCATGGCCGCGGTTTTGACGTCACCGTCACGCAACGCCCGTTCGGCGTCACGCTTAGCCGTCTGAGCGGTCAGGAACAGCACTTCGCTGGTCACCGCCGGATCGGGAAGGCGGCCGGCGGCGACATCGGCGGGGACGACATTGACCGAGCTTGGAAGCGTGACGACTTCCTCGGTGAAATCGGGCACCGTGACGTACCGCAGCTCCAGGGTGGCGACCTGCGCGAGACCGAGGGCGGCCACCGCGGGGATGGTCAGCTTGAGCAGCAGACGGCGAGTTTCGCCGGCCCACAGCTCACCGAGCTCGACGATGGCACCGTCGGCGAGGGTGACGACGGGAAGGTCGTTGAGCAGGTGCGCGTGCTGCACTGGCCTCTCGAGCATCACGGACTGGCGGCTTGGACTGACTTGGTGAGCAAGCCGTCGATTTCGGCGATGACGGGGCCGGTGTCGTCCGTCCCGTCGGCAAACTTGTGGTTGCCCGCTCCCCCCGGCGGCAATGGCAGCGAGCAGCACCTCGCTGTAGCCCAGTCCGAGCCCGACGTGGTGGTCGTGATGCCGTGCCTCTGTGCGTGGGCTGCCACCGCGCTGAGCTGAACCGGGTCCGTGACGCCCGCGTTAGCGTGGCCGTCGGAGACGATCAGGACGGTCGCGCCGGTCGCACCGCAGAGACGGCGCGCCTCCTGCAAGCCGCGCACGTAACCGCTGG
>DASVHT010000057.1:0-2488 GCA_036382455.1 Dermatophilaceae bacterium | reverse complement strand
GGTCGATCTCGGCGTCGGTCATGTGCCGCAGCAGCCCCTCGAGCATCGCCGCGACCTCCGAGGACGAGCAGCTCTTGAGCTGGGAGTAGATGCACACGCTCTTGCGCTCGACGTGCCAGTAGATCATCACCCCTGGGCCGGAAGCGCGCAGGTTCCAGACATCCGGGAGGCTCGAGATGGGAACCCGCGCGTCAGGTGCTGCTGTGGAAGGCTCAGCTGGGCGGGTTCGGGGGAACCCGCCCAGGCCAGGCGCCGTCGAACTAGGTGACGAAGTCCTTCGCAGCCCATCCCAGGTAGCTCGTCAACCTCGGCGACATCGGTGACTTCCTTGTGCGCGGAACCGTCTCGCTCCGCCGCTCACCGGGATCATGGAGGTGATAACAGACCGTTATGACGTCCACTGAAGCTGTGAAGTCTGAGGTTCCGGGCCCGACCCAAGATCAAGACGTAGAGCCGATATTCCTCTACGAGTGGGACCTTTTGGGTGCTACCCGCCCCCGGTGCCGCGTGTTGAAGTGGGCGTAGGAGATGGGACCGGCCTGGGACCGGGGCGCCCGCCGAGGCTCCCCGTCTGCCGGATCTGAGTTGGCATTGTGCTGGTGGTGATGTGTTGTGACCGTAAGACGTGTAGTGATCTCGATTACCTGCGTTGTGGTTGCGGCGCTGGCGGCGGTGTTCGCGGTCAGCCAATGGGACCAGGCCAACCGGATAGCTACGGCGACCTCGGCGTTGGCCGCGGTGGCCGCGCTCGGGGTGGCTGTGTGGGCGGCGCTGCCGGGCTCCGGTCCGGCTGCTCGCGCGAGCAGGACCGGAACGGCTACCGCGGGCGGGCCCGGCAGCCGGGCAAACACCGGGGTGAGCGGTGTGGCTTCGACGCCCGGAGCTGTGGTGGCCGATCACACAGGTGACGCCCGGGCCACCAACGGCGGCAGCGCCAACTCCGGCGTGGAGCTGCATCCCTGACGTCCGGGCCCGTGGGCAGGCAGGAAAGGGGCCCTCTAGTGAGCTGGAGAAGGCGGCCCGGTGGTGTGGTCCGCGACACAGGCGACGCGACGGCCGACACCGGCGGGTTCGCCAACACTGGGTTGATCACCGGACCAGTCACTGTCGGGTTCCGGCCTGTTGCCCGTTCGGTCTACCGGCAGCAGGTGCAGCGCATCGCCCCGCCGCATCTGGTGGGCCGGGAGCTGGAACTGGCCGAGCTGACGGCGTTTTGCACTGCCCCTGATGCCGGCTCGTATGTGTGGTGGCGGGCACCGGCCTGGTCGGGCAAGACGGCGTTGATGTCCTGGTTCGTGCTCCATCCCCCGGCTGGAGTGCGCCTGGTGTCGTTCTTTATCACCGCCCGCTGGGCCGGGCAAAGCGACCGGGTCGCTTTCACGGAAGTGGTAACCGAGCAGCTCGCTGAGCTGCTCGGCGAGCCGATGCCAGCGCTGACCAACGCCACTCGTGACCTGTACCTCTTGGACTTGCTCTGCCTCGCCGCTGAGACCTGCGCTACCAAAGGTGAGCGGCTGATTTTGGTCGTGGATGGCCTCGACGAGGACTGCGGGGTGACCATTGGACCAGACGCTCACAGCATCGCCGCCCTGCTCCCGGCGCGACCGGCGGCCGGGATGCGGATCATTGTCGCCGGGCGGCCGAACCCGCCCGTCCCCGCCGACATGCCCGACGAACATCCCCTGCGCGATCCCGTCATCGTGCGCAACCTCGACACGTCCCCGCACGCTCAGATGGTCAAGTCAGACGCGGAACGGGAGCTTAAGCGGCTGCTGTACGGCACACCCGCCGAGCAAGACCTGCTCGGGCTGCTCGCTGCCGCCCGCGGCGGCTTGTCCGGGCCCGACCTGGAAGAACTCACCGGCGCCCCGCTATGGGAGATCGAGGACGTCCTGCACACCGTGTCCGGGCGGACCTTCACCCGCCGGGTCAGCACGTGGCAGCCCGAGACAGGGCCCGAGGTGTACCTGCTCGGTCACGAAGAACTCCAGGTCGCTGCTACCCGCTACCTCGGTGACCAGCGTTTGGCCGGGTACCGGGACCGGCTGCACGCCTGGGGCGACAGCTACCGGGCCAAGGGCTGGCCGCCTTGGACACCCGAGTACCTTCTGCGCGGCTACTACAGCCTCCTCACCACGACGAATGACCTGCCCCACCTGATCGCTTGCGCAACCGACGCCGCCCGGCACGACCGGATGCTCGACCTCACAGGCGCAGACACTGCCGCCCTGACCGAGATCCGCACTGCCCTCGACCTTATCGCAGCCCAGGACACCCCAGACCTGACTGCGGCCCTGCGCCTGGCCCACCACCGCGACCAGCTCACTGGCCGCAATTCGAACATCCCTACCCGCCTGCCCGCCGTCTGGGCCGCCCTCGGCCAGGCACTCCGCGCCGAGGCCCTCGCCTCCTGTATCAGCAACCCGGGCCGGAGGGTGGAGGCCCTGGTACAGGTCGCGGGCGCGTTGGCCGATGCCGGTCTGCGTCG
>DASVHT010000056.1:0-7973 GCA_036382455.1 Dermatophilaceae bacterium | reverse complement strand
CGCCACGGCTTCGACGACGAGGCTGCGGTCGCTGGTCTTGGCGTCACTATGGGACGCCAAGAGAGCCCACGGCAACACCATTCCGCTCGGGGCAGAATCACCGCGTCGGCCGCGCGGGCGAGAGGCGGTGTCAGCGGGTCGAGGAAGGTGCGACAAGGCCACCCCGGCATCTCCTCAGTGGCGCGCAATGGCAGCATGTGCAGCTGCCAAGGGCGATTCGCGAGCTCGTCCTTGACGACCTGATGACCAGCAACTGCGGAACGACCCCTGCTGGTCGGTGTTCGACTGTTGAGCGAGCGTTGGGGCGCCCCCCCAAGAGGGCGCTTGGACCTATTGCGATCCGCTGGTGGATTCAACCCGCGAGTGCATCACACCGCCGCGTGTGACGTGAATTTTCCGCAAAGGGTCGGCTTCGACGAACATCCGTAGCCGAGTTGAGGATGTTCGGCGATCCGCAGCTTGATCGCTGGGATGGCCTGCATACTTCGCCAAGTGCGGCGAGGTGGCGCTCCGACGGTCTTCGTTACAGGGCGTCAGGGATCAGTTTGCTGCAATCCAGCAGTGCCAGCGTTCGAGGGTCTGGAATCCGAGACGTTCGTAGATCCGGTAACCAGAGGGGCTGGCCTGCAGCCATGACCAGGTAGCCCCGGCCTCGAGGCCATCGGTGACAGCTCGAGCGGTGACCGCGGCTCCGAAGCCATGACCCCGGCACTCAGGCGGAGTGGCGACATTAAAGATCCCGACATGAGCGCCGAGGGTGACGCCCAGTGCGGTGGTCACCGGTTGACCATCGACCTCGCCGAGGTAGCGCGCACCCCGGGCGCCCCGAGCATGCGGGGTGTCATCAGTTGTTCGAAGAACTCCACTGGCGCTTCGAAGCCTGCCGCCGCTGCGCTGGCATGTCGGCCGGCCTCCGCCGGTTGCAGTTCGCGGATGACAAGACCCTCCGCGTGCCGGCTCGCGTCGAGCGCGCTCGGATCAGTGAACGCCATCAGCGGGAGATCATCGTCGGAGGTCATTGCGCGCGTGGCAGCCAGTTCCCTGAGATGAGCGGCTCCCCGCGGCCGCACCTGCAGACAGTAAGGCAGCCCGGTGGCCTCAACTCGATCCAGCAAGCCGCAGACCGTGTCAGCGGCGATGCCGACATCGCCGACCCACACACCGTTGAGTGTTGGCAGGGCCACGCCGCTCACCCCAGCGAACGCCCCGCTCTCATTCTTCGTCCAGCCATCCGGCAGGAAAGCAAACAAGTGCCGCCAAGTATCAAGCAGAGCCTGGCGAAGCCATGTCGGCATCAATCGACTTCCCAGGACTGTCGTTTGCCATGGCCGGGATCCTAGTTCCATGGGCTCGAGGCCCGCAGAGGAAAGCCGTAAGTTGCCTCCCGGTCGAAGGTCCGAATCTACCGCTGATGGGGCGTTCGATGATGGGGGATGCCATCCCCCTGTTGAGTCGCACAACCGGATGCAGGCGTCGTCAAATGATATCAAATCAGGTCATAACGACCGCTTGGGCACGCACGCCACCCGTTCAAATCCCCTATCCTCCGCCAATGTCCTGCGCAAGCGGCGGGCGACCTGAGCGTCTGCAGAAGACGTCCGCATAAACTGTCGCCATGATCTTCAAAGCCGTGGGCAACGGGCGTCCCTATCCCGCACACGGACTGGAGACGGCTCGGGACTGGGCCGACGTCCCGCCTCGCATGGTCCGGCTCGACGAGCTCATCACCACCAAACGCAACCTGGACCTGGCAGCCCTCGTGTCCGAGGACTCCACCTTCTACGGCGACCTGTTCGCCCATGTGGTGCAGTGGCAGGGCGCGCTGTATCTCGAGGACGGCCTGCACCGGGCCCTGCGCGCCGCGCTTCAGCAGCGACCCGCCCTACATGCACGCGTGCTGGTGCTTGACTAGGAGCGCTGAGCCGTCATGATCGGCTGGTAGGACGTACCGAACGGGGGGAGGCGAGGGGTGACTCACCTGAACGAGTCCGGCATCTCGATCCATCGGCGACGCCGGCGCCGGCGCGCAGCCATCACGTTGACCCTCGTTGGCCTGGTGTTGGTCGGGACCTTCGCGTATGCCGCGGCCTACGTCCAGGGATGGCTCGACACCAAGGACCCCAAGCCCGCCGCCAGCTCGGCCTGTCCGGCTGTCACCCCCACCGCGGCCCTGGTGCCCAGCGACGTGACGATCAACGTCTACAACGCGACGAACCGCAACGGATTGGCAGCGTCCGTCGCAAAGTCGTTGCGAACACAGGGCTTCAAGATCGGTCAGGTCGCCAATGACCCCCTCGGCAAACGGATCCCCGGAGTCGGCGAGGTGCGCCACGGCCAGATTGGCGCGGCCGGAGCCACCATCGTCGAGACCAGGCTCGCGGGCGCCCGGGTCGTGCTCGACAAACGTACCGACGAGACCGTCGACCTCGTTCTGGGCAACACGTTCTCAGTGCTGAGTGCCCCACCAAAGAAGGCGCCGTCAAGTGCAAGCAAACCCAACCCGTCACCCACCGGCTCCTGCTGAGCGTTCGGGGCACGACCGCGCCCGCGCGTATGCCGGGCCGCGCAGCATGATCAGGGGCTCTCGCCGGCATCGACGCTAGGTGGCGTCCTCGTCATACGGCGTGGGCGCGTCAGGGTCACGGGGCTTTGGTGATGACTGCGCCTTGAACTCCGTGGTCCCTTCTCCTTCTTCGTCTGGGCCATCGTCCATGAGGGCCTCGCGGACGATGCGGCGAGGGTCGTACTGACGCAGGTCGTACTGCTTCCAGTCGACGTCTTCGAAATCCGGCCCCATCTGCTCGCGCAGCTGCACGGTGGCCGCATTTGCCAGACCCTTGAGCTGCTTGACCAACGTGGCGAGCTTGGCGGCGTACTCGGGCATCCGTTCGGGGCCGATCACCAACAGGGCAACGACGACGAGAACCACGAACTCCCACCCGTTGATGTCGAGCACGCTCGGACCTCACCGTTCCTCGTGGCGGTCAGTTGGCCGCTTGCAGGGTCATCTTGACAGTTCGCTCGGTGGTTCCGCGCCGAATCGTCATGAGAACCTGATCACCGACCGACCTGGCCCGGATCGCCACGACGAACTCGTCGGGTTTGGTGATCGGCCGGCCGTCGAACGAGATGATCACATCGCCCGGCTTCAGCCCCGCCTTGTCGGCAGGCCCGCCCTTGGTGATCGGTGGGCTCCCGTTCCTGGGGCCAGCGGCGATCTTGACACCTTCACCCTGGTAGGAGGTGTCGATCATGACGCCGATAACCGGGTGCGTCGCCTTGCCGGTGGCGATCAGCTGTTCCGCGGTCTTGCGCGCCTGATCACTGGGGATGGCGAAGCCGACGCCGATGTTTCCGGACTGCCCGCCCAGTGGGTCCGCCGAACCCGCGACGCGGGCGATGGCGGAGTTCACGCCGATGACACGACCTGACAGGTCGAGCAGCGGACCACCGGAGTTGCCGGGGTTGATGGCCGCATCGGTCTGGATGGCGTTGATGAAGGATGCCGTCGAGTCAGAAGCCGCACCAGGCGTCACGGCGCGGTTCAGTGCGCTGACGATGCCACTCGTGACCGTGCTGTCCAAGCCAAGAGGAGCGCCAACCGCGATGACCGGATCACCCACGACCACTGCGGAGGAGGCCCCCAGCGCCAGCGGAGGCAGGTCGCCTCGGTCCACCCGGATGACGGCCAGATCGTAGGACTCGTCCCGACCGATGATCTTGGCGGCGGCAGTCTTGCCGTCGGAGAAGATGACCGTGATCTTGCCCGACACCACCACCGCGTCCACCACGTGGTTGTTGGTCAGGATGTAGCCGTCCTTGCGGATCACGAACCCAGAGCCGGTGCCGGAGGCGTTCGCCCCCTCGACCTTGATCGTCACCACGCTGGGCAGGCTCCTTGCCGCGATGTCAGCGATCGACCCTGACGGGCGGGTGGTCGAGCCCGCTGGAGGAAGAGGCAGCGATCCGCCACCACCATCACGCCGGCTCACCAGCAGCCCACCGGCGATGCCTCCGAAGACGGCGGCGACCAAGGCAATGGCCAGCGCGCCGGCCACGATCGCCGAGATGGCCCCGGCACCCAACGCTCCTCGTCCGTGGCTCTCGGAGGAACCGGTGGTCATGGGCGAGGTCTCATCGCCCGGGACGGGCGGCCACGGCATCGTCGGCTGCACGCCGGCGTCCACAGCAGGTGGGGGTTCCACGATCGCAGGAGGCTCGTACACGAAGGGACTGCCGGTCGGCGGTGGGTAGCTGACCACGGGTACGGTGCGCTCGAGGTTCCCCGGGGCAGTGAACACCTCGGGGGACTTCTCGTCCTGCGCGTCCGAAGGGCGCTGCTGCTCGTTCATGGCTCGATTGTCCCCAATGCCCTTCCATCTCGCGCACCGGGCAAAGGCTGTGCGACAGGGACAGCCGTGGTGGAGGGGAGAGCGAACATCGCGGTGAGCTCGATCGGCCCTGGGATACCCGCCACCGCCCGGCTCGTGCTCGGCAACGAGGCGGCCTGGCTGCTCGACCCGTTTCGCCTGGACGACGTGGCCACCGCAGCACGCGAAGGAATGTGGACAAACGTCTGCGACGCGCCCGACGGGCCGACGCCGCTCACGCCGACGCTCCAGGCTGCTGCGGCCGAGGCGCCGGCAGCCAGGCTGGCCAACATGGCGGCCCGCACAGGGGACCGGTGCATGGCGGGCGCAGAACGGCCCACGACCGCGAGGGGCAGAGGCCGCAGCCTCGGAGCACCAGGCGCCGGGCAGACGGCGAGGTCCAGCAGCGCCGACTCCAGGCGGCTCGACAGCCGAGGAGTAGCAGCGGTCCGCAGGGAGCTCAGCAGCCGACGCTCAGCATCGACGGCCTCCCGACACCCCGGACAGATCGCAACGTGCCGGTCGCAGGCCAGCAGCGTCCCGGCTGGAAGGCTGCGGTCGGCATACGCGCTGAGCATCGCATCGATGTGGCGCGAGCCCACAACCCAAGGGGGACGCAGGCCGAAGCTCACCGGGTCCCCGGAACTACCCGCCCCAACGCGAAGCCCCGACGTGTCCGCGTCGGCGAGACCGTCCTGGATGGATCGGGGGCGCGATGCGCGAGGGCCTCACGCAGCTGTGAACGACCTCGGTGGATGCGCGAGCGGACGGTGCCGAGCTTGATTCCCAACGTGGCGGCAATCTCCTCGTACGACAGGCCCTCGATATCACACAGCACGACGGCCGCGCGGAAGTCGGGGGTCAGGGCATCAAGAGCGCGTTGCACGTCGTCGTCGAAATGGGTGTCGGTGTAGTGCTGCTCAGGACCGAGCTCCCGGCTGGGCAGCCGAGCCGCAGCCTCGTCGGAGAGCGCGTCGAAGCGGATCCGCTGCTTGCGGCGCATCTTGTCCAGGAAGACGTTCGTCGTGATGCGGTGCAGCCAGCCCTCGAACGTCCCGGGCTGGTAGGAGTGCAGCGACCGAAAGACGCGGATGAACACGTCGTGGGTCAGGTCCTCCGCGTCATACATGTTGCCGGTGAGGCGGTAGGCCAGCCGGTAGACCCTCGCAGAGTGCTGGGCAACGATCTCTTCCCAGCTCGGCGGGACCCAAGCCTGTGCGCTGGTCGTTGCCGCTTCGGTCTCAGGCCGCATGTCGGCGCGGTCACTCGTGATGGTGGTCACGTCATCTTCCTTCGGCTGGTTCAAGCTCGTCTCCGGGGATGTTCGGAGCCGACGAGCTGGGGTCGGTGAGTCGGTCGTACCTGGTGGTAGCAGCAATGGTTCCGGACCAACCTGAGAGTTTGCTGGGTACGCCGCGGAGCCACCTCCGTGCGACGCCTCCCCGGCCCACCATGGCTGGGCGGCCCACGGAGCGCAGCACAGTAGGGTGACGTTCATGAGCGCACAGAAGCCGGCTACCTGGGCCTATTCCGAGGAATTCATTGCGGAGACCGAGGTTATCGAGGCCGCCCGACTGCGCGGGGCGGAGCTGGGCTGCGTGCCCGTCAGGGCGGCCGTGGGGGCTGTCCTGCGACTGTTGGCGGCGGCGGCGAACGCCAAGGCTGTCGTCGAGGTCGGCACGGGCGCCGGCGTCTCGGGTCTCTGGCTGCTGGCCGGTATGCCGTCGGACGGGATCCTGACCACCATCGACATCGAGGCCGAGCACCAACGGGCAGCCAGAGCGGCCTACACAGCCGCGGGCATCGCTCCGCAGCGCACCCGGGTCATCACCGGCCCGGCTCTGGACGTCCTACCCCGTCTGACCGACGCGGCATACGACATGGTCGTGATCGACGGTGACAAGAGCGAGTATCCGCAGTATGTCGAGCAGGCCCTGCGCCTGCTGCGTCCCGGTGGCGTCATTGCCCTGGACAACATGCTCTGGCACGACCTGGTAGCCGATCCGGCCACGCGCGACGAGACCACGACCACCTTGAGGGACCTGGGCAAGGCGCTTCGCGACAATGAGCAGCTCCTGCCGGCGCTGCTGCCGGTCGGCGACGGTGTCCTGGCCGCAGTGAAGCGCTGAGCGGGCCCGCCACAACGGTGGCACAACCTCGAACCGACCTCGTCAGACGCGTGGGTCCTCGGGCGGCAACGTCTCCGTGTAGTCCCCGCGCGCCTCGTGATGGACCACATCGGTCCGCCGGGCGGTGTTGGCCAGAACGAGCGAGATGACCAGACCGGCGACCCCCACCACCATGAGGACAACGCCGACAACGGACAGATTGACCCCGCTGACTGACGTCGTCAGCGCAAACTTCAGGATCGCGCCAATCGCGATCAGCGCCAAGCTCGAACCGATTCTCATCAGCGGGCCTCCTCATCGGGTTCGTGGACACCTCAACATTACCCGGGCCACAAGCCATTCGCGCCTCTGCCGAGGCAACGTATGGCGCCTCGACCAGTGAGTCGGTTAGGTTGTTTGTCCCCCAGATCTCCCTGGCTACGGATTTCCCTGGCCAACCCGATCCGGTCCACGCACGTCGGAAAGGAACCTCAGATGGTCATTCTCGGAATCGTCCTTGTCGTCATCGGAGTCGTCGCGAGCATCTCCATCCTGAAGACCATCGGCGTCATCCTGCTCGTCATCGGCGCCATCCTCTGGGTCCTCGGCTCCATGGGCCGCGCCGTCGGAGGACGCAAGCACTACTACTGACGTTCACCCGTCGCGGTCAGCGGAACCAACGCCCAACCGCCGTGCACGCGGTTGACGGATCCTCAAGGGAGGGAGCCCCGCTCGGGCTGAGTGTGCCAACGTCCCAGTGGTTCCTGACGTCCGGCGAGCGCGGAAACCCCTCGACCCGGCTCGATACCCGTCACCCCGGCGACGTGGCGTGGACAGAGGGCAACGCCGTGCGCCCGCTGATCCACGGCGCCACGTACTTCGCCGAGCTGCACCAGCGGGTCTCGCAGATGCGCGAAGGGGACCTGCTGATGTTCGTCGACTGGCGAGGCGACCCGGATGAGCGCCTCAACGTCAGCGCGAGCTCAGAGATCGGGAAGGTGTTCGCTGACGCGGCCCGACGCGGCGTCGATGTACGCGGTCTGGTGTGGCGCTCCCACTGGGACCGGCTGGCCTTCTCGGCCGCGGAGAACCGGCACCTGGGAGATGAGATCAATGACGCCGGAGGCCAGTGCCTGCTCGACATGCGGGTGCGCACCATGGGGTCGCACCACCAGAAGTTCGTCGTCCTGCGCCACCGCGACCGGCCGGAGCTGGACGTCGCCTTCCTCGGCGGGGTCGACCTGTGCCACGGCCGCCGCGACGACGCATCTCATCAAGGCGACCCCCAGCGACAGCCGATGGCTGCGGCATACGGGCCACGACCACCCTGGCACGATGTTCAGCTCGCCATCATCGGACCAGCCGTCGGCGATGTGGAGACCGTGTTCCGTGAACGCTGGGAGGACCCCCAGCATCTCAGCCGCAGCCCGCTGCGCTGGCTCTCGGACAGGCTCCGACACGACAACCCCCTGATGACGCCTCTGCCTCCACAGCA
>DASVHT010000055.1:0-4455 GCA_036382455.1 Dermatophilaceae bacterium | reverse complement strand
CGGCCAACCCGGCGGCCAACCCGGCTATCGGGCGCTGATCGAGGGCTACCTCAGCGACCTGCACCGCGACCACCCCGAAGCTGGCTGCGCCGTCGCCTGGCCTGGGGTTGTCGATGAGGTCGGTGATCGACGACCCCGACCTGTCCCACCAGATCCTCGCCAACACCGCGGCCGCCCTCACCCGTACCGCCACGGACAGCGCCCGCCTATACCGCGCAGGAGCCACAGCCAAAGGCCGTGACCAGATCGCCACGAAGGCCTGAAGCGTTCCCGCGGGGTTCGTTCGCCGGCCCTGGTGCCCTACCGGCGATCAGCCGGCTCGGGCCGCTCCGATCTCCAGTCGTGCGTTGATGTCGAGTTTGACCTCGCCGTAGGGCAGGACGTGCTGCCAAAACAGCGGGGTCAGCCCGCGCCGGTCCTCGAGAGTGAGGAGGTCGCTCCAGTCGTGTTCGGCGAGAACGTCTTGCAGCATCAGGGTGTTCACGTACACCAGCGCCGCTTGCAAGATCCTCAGG
Source organism: Dermatophilaceae bacterium (assembly GCA_036382455.1). Classification (GTDB taxonomy): domain Bacteria; phylum Actinomycetota; class Actinomycetes; order Actinomycetales; family Dermatophilaceae; genus UBA4719. The sequence goes on along the minus strand of DASVHT010000055.1, from coordinate 3,940 downwards.
CACAACACGGTCATCTCCTGCTCGTCCTGACGGTTGGACGCAATCTCGCCGCCCTTGCCGTAATAGATCACCGAGTTCGCGCCGTTGAACGCCTCGACGACGTTGAGGCCTTCGGTGATCTCGCGTTGCAGCTCGCGGCTCCGGAGATACCGGGCGACGAAGATCGTGCGCTGAGCCCGTCCAACCTCCAACATCGCCTGATAGGTCGGGTGGGACGCGGAACGGGTGAATCGCCGCAGGATCGCCTCGGTCGAGGCGGTTCCTTGTCGGATCGCGGTCGCGTACTTGATCATCTGGTCGTAGTTCTGCTCGACCAGGTCCCACCGGATCGGCCGAGTCAACGCCGGCGCCAGCCGCGCGTACGCCTCCGGCTGGCCGGTCGTTGGGCGATAGAGGCGGACCTTGTTGATCCGTTTGATCCGCGGGAGGAGGTCGAAGCCGAGCATGCGGGTGATGCCGAACCCGATCTCGGACTGGCCATGGCTGTCGACGTAGTTGCCTTCGACCTTCATCGTGGTCCCGTGCCGGATGGCGCCCTCGACCATCGCGTGCACCTCCGACGCCGAAGCCCGCAGAGTCTGGGAGTGCACGACCATCGACCCGCGCTCGACGTGCCAGTAGATCAGGATCCCGCGCCCGCCGTACCGGGAATGCCATTCGGTGAAAATGTTCTGGTCGTACGACCGGAAGTGCGTCGAGTCCGACGCGACCGCCGTCGACCCTTCACCCCAGATCGTCTGCTGACGCGCGGCGAACGTCGCGTTGGCGATCCCGATCGCAACGGCTTGGGCGGTGTCGCGGGTGAGGTAGCGCAGTCGGACGTAGCGGATCTCGTCCTCGACATGCCCGTGCCCGCCCCCGGCGGCGACCGCGCGGATACCGGTGTTGGTGCCGTAGGCATAGATCGCCAGCATCAGCCGCTCGGCCAGCACCTCGACTGGCAACATGCCGCTGCCCGCGACGGCACTGACCTCGTTGAGGCAGCCGGTGCGAAGAACCGCTTCCTTGAGGATGTCGATCAGCGGCACCGTGCCCCATCGCCGCTGCACCTCGGCCTTGATCCGGCGCAGATTGCGCGGCTCCGGTGCCGCCTCATACCTGGACAGCATGATCGCCCCGGACGCCCGATCGGTGACGTCGAGCCACTCCAGGTCCGGGATCGCGCTGTCAAGCTCGTCCAGGGCGGCGGTCATCTCGCCACGCAGGTCACCGATGAACACGCTCGGATCCAGGGGCTTGCGCAGCTCCCCATAGTTCTCCCTGCGGCGTTGCTCGAAATCGACAGGTAGGTCCTCATCGGGATTACGCCAGGAGTCGGCGCCGACGACCCAGATCTCCTTGCACCGCAGCTGCTCTCGCAGCGCCTGGAACGTGACGACTTCGTACACCATCCGCGTGACGCGGGCCCGGCCGCGGGTATCGGCCCGGTAGACCAGATCCGACCAATCCCCGCTCGTGCCACGATGGGCGGGCACGCTCTGACCGAGCGGGTAGTACGTCAGATTGCCGGCCTTGGCGTAACGGCCGATCAATTCCAGCGCCTCGATCACCGGCCGGTGGGCGGTGTTGTTGCTGCGAAACTCGAGCACGTCCAGCAATGCGATCAGCCCGCGGCGGTAATGCCCGGTGTAGGAGGCCCGCAGCGTCGTCTGCACCGTCCGCCGATACACCGGCCCCTTGGTCTTGAACTCGTGCACCAGCTCCCGCAGCGTCTGCTCCCCTCCCGTCACGGCCGGGAACACCACCTCACGCACCGCACCATCAGGCTTCTCGAGCGCCGCTTCAGCAATCGAGAAGAGGATGTTCTCCTTACCCGTCACCTTCCTGAACGCGTTGATCAGCTCGTTGGTGACCCTGCGTTCGGCGCGAGCGCCGATCCGATGCACAGTCGCGATCAACAGCTCGACCAAGGTGTCGGTGATTTCCCGCTCCCGCTGGTGAACCAGCGCCGCCAGCAACGTCACCGTCAACGGGGGCGCGTGACGGCGTAGATGCGATGGCGCCTCGACCGCCGCGCGGGTACGCCAGCCCGCGAGAACTCTCGGAGCGACGTCGACGAACAACCGGGGCGGCAGGTCCAGTGCCCGGACCGCCCGCAGCTTCCCGATCTCAGTCATCATCGACTCCAGGCTCACGTTGCCCGGACTCGCCTTGATCAAGGCGAGCAGGGAGGTGGACCCTTCGCCGACGTCGTCAGGCTCGTCACCCTCACTGGAGGCGATCAGGGCAAGCAGACGGCCCATCACCGGCGGATCCAGCCGGCCGGCGATCCGGGCCGCCCAGTTCTGTTCGGCGGTACGCATGGCCGAACCGACCATCCGCAACACCCGGCCGGTGGTGGGAGGCTCGATGCGTTCCTCCCGAAACTTGGCCAGCAGCCCTTCCCTTACCCGGTCAGCTCGCCGCTCGGCCTGCGCAACCGACTCCGCCAGCCATGCCGTCAACCTCTCCTGATCCTCGAGCGTGGCCACACGGAAGCACAGATGATCCCGAATCTGGGCACGGTGATACTCGATCGTGCGCCCTGACCACTCATAGAACCCCAGGTCCGAGGCATCCACGCCCAGCTGACCAGCCACGAACCTAACGACGCCATCGACGAGCTCACCACGGCCGCGCGGGAATCGTCCATGCCGGCTGTAGTGCTTCAACAGCAACGCGAACCCCAGCGCAGTCGAACCCCGCTTTCCCGCCAGCAACTCCCGATCCTCATCCAGCAGGGTCCAGAACTCGATCAGCTCATCAACGTCAACCTCGGTTGGCTCCATGCCCGGCAATCATTACCGGACCCGACCATGAGCGGACCATTGCGGCTGGTGACAGCACCGTTACCCGCACCCCGGGTAGCGGAGGGGAACCCCAGGGCCTCGGCAAAGTCCGGGAGGCGGTGTGTCGGTGGCATATCAGCTGGTCAGTAGCAGTGTGAGTGGGTGCCTGATGTCTCGGGCGTGATGCCGCAGCGCTTTGGCGATGTTGGTGGCGCCGGCCAGCCGGTGCAGGTTGATGGCGAGGTTCCGTAGGGTGGCCATGACCTGTGGGCCGTTGCCGGTGCGGATCTGTGAGAGGTCTTCGGCAAAGGTCACGTCTCGTACCCAGTGCAGGCGCACCTCGATGGACCAGTGGCCGCGGAGCCAGGTGGCGAGTTGGTCGGGGCGGGCCTGGTCGGCGGTGAGGTCGGTGACGGCGTAGACGGTTTCGGTGCGCCATTTACGGCTGTTGCGTTTGCGGATTCTGCGGGTCACCTGGATAGCTTGGGCGGCGTGTGGGAACAGGATCCCGTCGTCAACGGTGACGACTTTCAGGGTACGTTTCTCGACGCGCCCGTGACGGCGGTCGTGCTGGGTGTGGGTGATGGGAACATCAGCCCAGGGCAGCCCGGCGAGTTGCTTGCGCAGCGTGGGCTGGTTACCTTTCACGGTGAGCAGGTAATGGGCGCCGCGTTGTTCGACAAGGTATTTCGCATGGTCTTTCTGGCAATGTAGCGCATCTGCCGTGACGAGCGCTCCGAGCAGCTCGATGCTGTCCAGAAGTGTTGAGAACATGGTGATCTCATTCGTCTTCAGGTCGACGTCGAGTTGTCCGAGGACGAGTCCGCTGATATGCGTGAACGCGGCGAGCAGGTGCCGGCACCGACCCCCGGCGGTGGCCGACCCGCGCAGTGATTTGCCGTCGACCGCGATCACCCGGATGTCCTTCGGATTGGTGTCGCGCAGCCCGGTCCAGGCGCAATGCCGCGTAGCGTAAGTTGATCATGCTGCGCGGGGGTTGAGGCTGTGCAGCATGATGGTGGCCGCCCGGGTGTGGCGGATGCTGGCGGGTTCGCCGGGTTTCTTGACTCGGTAGTTGTTGTGGCGGGCGCGTTTCACTGCTCGCGGACAGGTGCGTTTATTGGTAGTGCTGGCAGTCTTAGCCATTACTGTGCTTGTGCTCACCGGTTCGG
>DASVHT010000054.1:0-1776 GCA_036382455.1 Dermatophilaceae bacterium | reverse complement strand
GCGGACACGCGCCACTATCTGCTCAGCTGTCAGATTCGGCGGCAGCTGATCGGTCGGGCACGGTTCGAGCGGCTCCCCGCTGTCGGCCTTGACCGAGAAACAGAACGAGCGAACCCGCAGGATGGCGTACTGGTCGTTGATGAGCACGTCTACGCCAGTGCGCTCGACGACAGCGACCAGCCGGGCCGGGTCGTGGTTCCGGAAACGGGTGAGGTTGTCCCCTTGCTTGCGGACCGTCAGCACCTCACCGTCCACGGTGACTATCTGTCCGCGCCACGATTGCGCGGACACCTCGGGTCTGTTCGCCGTGTGAAGCGCCTGAATCCAGTGGACGTTGTGCCCGGCAAAGTAGGAGGTGCAGCCCAAACGGTGCAGGCTGAGGATGGGCAGCTGACCCGACGACCTCGGATCGATCTTCTTGGACATGACGGCGCTCCCGGAACTCAAGGGACCCCGCGGCTGTCGCCCGGTGATCCGCGCTTGCCCACACGTGCGTGTGGGCCGGGTCTTCCCTCAGGGGCACCCAGGCGGAGCCGGGTTGCCGGGCAGCTAGCTCAGGGGCTTAGCGCTGCCTCTCTTGACCTAGAAGTGATCGTAGTCGGCACCTCCGACAGCCGGTCCCCTGATCCCGACCGGGCGCGGGCCAACCAGCGAGGGCCGTGTCGGTGGGACGATCGTCATACGACACCGATCTTGGCTCAGGTGCGTCCGATCATCGTTCCTCAACTGACACGGGTCGGCTTGGGCGTCGACGCTCCCGTCGGGTCTCAGATCGGCGCCGTCTTGGGTTCGAGACGCGCCCACACCGCCGAGTTTCGTTGCGGCGGGTCTTGAGTTATCTCGTCATGCCATTACAGGCTTCGTCAGGCTCGGCGGCGCGCGAACCACCTGAATATGACAGCCAGGTCAGCAACGGCGTCGCCGGGTTGGGTGGATTAGACGTCCGGTACCCGCCTGAGCCTGTGACGCCAGGCCTCGATCAGCCGGTCCCCCATCCAGCACCTTGCCCATGTTGCATTCCGCGGCGTCACTTGTCCGGCTCGGGCTATAGCCGGCTCCGCGCTTCGACGGCTTCGTCTATGCCGGCTTTGGCGGCGGTGGTCAGCCAGCGGCAGGCCTCGACCAGTTCCGGCGGGTCCAGCAGGGTCGCCAGCAGGACCCCGAGGTTGTACTGGGCGTTGGTGTGGCCGGCTTTGGCGGCGGTGGTTTCGGGTGCGTCGGCATCGGTCCGCGTGCGCTTTGAGGTGAACGGTGCGTCTGGGTCACTCGTGTGCGGCTCGAATGCTCGACTTATCCCAAACGAAACGAATTTTGGTACCAGCAGCGCACAGCGTTTTCGTGGCACGAATGGTTGGGCCGAGGTGACGCTCAATCAGGGTGGACCGCCGAAACTGAAGGTCGGCAGCGATCGGGCTCGACATCGTGGGAAGCCTGACGATGTTGACGCGCAGGTCGGCTACTACCGTGATCCTTTTTGGTGCTATCCGGTCAGACACGGTGGGTTCGTTCTCGACGGCAATCGAGTCGGTCGCTGGCGAGACGCGGATGCTCCTCGACGCATCGCAGGCGGCATGACTGTGTTTCTGTGGCCTCGCGACATCAGCGGGCCGTCCAGCCTCCGTCGACGGCGAGGGTCTGCCCTGTGATCAGGGACGCGGCCGGTGACGCCAGGAAAACGACCGTGTCCGCCACTTCGCGTGGAACCCCGATGCGGTGAAGCGCCGCTATCCGCTCGACCGTGTCTGCGCGGAACGCGGGGTCGCTCAGGGCGCCAGC
>DASVHT010000053.1:0-2935 GCA_036382455.1 Dermatophilaceae bacterium | reverse complement strand
GTCGGCGACGAGGTCAGCGGTGTCCTCGATGCCCGCGGCCACTCGGACCAGGCCCATGGGAAGGCCTGAGGCGACGAGCTGTTCTTCGCTGAGCATCCCTCGCCACATGGACGCCGGATGCACGGCCAGCGACTCCACACCTCCGAGGCTTGCCGACCGGCGGGCGTACCGCAGTTGGCCGACGAAGGCGTCGGCGGCCTGGAAGCCGCCGGCGAGTTCGAGGGCGAGCACGCCGCCGAAGCCGCTCATCTGACGCGCGGCCAGCGTGTGCTGTGGATGGGTAGGCAAACCGGGGTAGTGCACCCGGGTCACGGCGGGATGGCGCTCCAGCGCTTCAGCGAGGGCTTGGCCGTTGTCGTTGTGCCGGGCCACGCGCATCGGCAGTGTGCGCAGACCACGCAGGAGCAGCCAGGCATCGAAGGGTCCCAGTACGGCGCCGGTGAGCAGGCCGACGTCCCAGATCCGGTCCAGGAGCTTAGCCGAGCCGGCCACCACTCCGGCGGATACGTCGGAGTGGCCGTTGAGGTATTTGGTGGCGCTGTGCCAGACCAGATCGATGCCGTAGTCGGTCGGTCGCTGATTGAGCGGTGTCGCGAAGGTGTTGTCCGCCAGGGTCAGCACGTCATGTGCGCGGGCCAGGTCGGCGACGGCGCGAAGGTCGGTGATCTGTAGCGAAGGATTGCTCGGCGACTCCACCAGGATGAGCCGGGTCTGCGGGGTCATTGCCTTCTCGAATGCATCCGGGTCGGTCTGGTCCACCTGAGTGGTCGATACGCCGAGACGCGGCAAGAGGTTCAACAGCACCGAGGCCGTGCCTCCGTAGGTGGACTTCTGTCCGATGACGTGGTCGCCCGCGGACACCAAGGCCAGCACCGTCGTGGTCAGGGCGGCCATCCCCGACGCCGTGACCATCGCCGTCTCGGTGTTCTCGAGTTGCGCGATCACGGCGGCGACCTGCGCGTGGTTCGGGTTGCCGAAGCGGGTGTAGAAGTCCTTGCCCCGTGGCTCGACGGCCGCCCGCGCAAACGACTCCGAGTCCTCGGCCCAAAAGGCGGCCGTCTGGTAGATCGGCCGCGCGACGGAACGGCTGGGATAGACGTCCCGATCGGCGTGAATGACCGCCGTGCTGATACCCGTCATAGTTTGCCTTCCCGTGTTAGCCGGTCTGTGTTGTCCCATGGTGCTGGCCAAGAGAGCACAGGTCTGCCAGTGTCGGCAACTTCGGCAGCAAATAGCCCGACGAGTGAGCGCCACATTGTGGTACTGGCCGCCTGAGAGCAATATCCTGCCAATATGGATGACGTGGACCGGTCGATCCTGGCTGTCCTCGACAAGGACGGACGGATCAGCAACGCAGAGCTCGCTGAGCGCGTTGGCCTCTCGCCCTCGCCATGCCTTCGCCGCGTGCGGCGACTGGAAAGGACCGGGGTGATCCGCGGTTACCGGGCGGTGATTGATCCCGCTGCGATCGGCCGGAGCCTGCGCGTCTTGGTGGGCGTCCGCATCGTGCGTCACGCCCGGACGGACGTGGTCGCGTTCGAACGCGCCGTCATCAATCTGCCCGAAGTGCGCTACGTGTACCACGTGGCCGGCAACTACGACTACATCCTCCAGGTCGAGGTCGCCGACTTGCCGGCCTACGAGAACTTCCACGCCAATCAATTGGCAAACCTGCCCAGCGTTGCCGCAGTCACCAGCTACGTGACGTTGAAGACCCTCCCCTCCGCCACAGCCTGATCAGCGGCGCGGCCCTGGGTCGCCCGCGAGAGGCGATGAAGACTGGTTCCAACGCCTCTGGGCAACGCTCCGACCGCGGTAACCGCAGCACCTTCTGCCGCTGAACGACGCATCGATCCGGCCGGGGAGGCGGCTACGACGTGTTCCCGCCTCCATGTGTTCGCCCGTCAATCTGGGCGGAATCGAGGCTGGTGAGACCAGACCGTTCAGACGCCGGCGACGTATGCGGTCAGGAAGTGGGCGCCGTGCCGGTCGAGGTTGCCGCGGGCGCGGTCGTAGTGCTCGGTGGTTCGGGGGCCGGCGTGGCGGGCGAGGATCTGGGCGTCGCGCAGGGCGTTGATGCCGAGAAGGTAGGCCAAGGCGCCGTTGTGGACGCTGATGGTCTGGGGCGACCTGAAGGAACCTGATCAGCTCCAGCCGGTCAAGGCCGTGGGTGTGGGACTCGTCGCGATGGACCTTCGGCAGCCGTGCATAGACGCCCGGGTCGGACGGGATCAGTCCCGTCGATGTGGGCGAACCGGAAGTTTCCGCCGACGGCGTGCATCATCGTGACGACCGAGGAGTCCATCAGCCCGCGGTCGCCGAGCTTGCGGACGTAGAGCTCGACATGGGCTCGCTGGATCCCGGCCAGGGGGTCCAGCCCGTTGCTCTCGCACCAGGCGAACCACTGCCTCAGTTGATAGGCATACAGGCCGCGGGTATGGCCAGAGTAGCGGGCCAAATAGGACACCGCCGCCAGTTGCGCGCTCGACATCGTTGATGGCTGGAACGGAAGAAGGGTGGTCGAACCGGACACAGAGTCACCTCAAGCGGCGACCAGGCTATGGCCCAGACCCCGCCCGCCGCCAGCGCGGCCAGGCACCTGGAACCCATCGACGCTAGACCCGTTCCGGTCGTCGCGGCCGCATCCGCAAGCGGCGGTGTGACGCACTCTTCGCGGCTCCGGTATCCGAAGCTGTGTTGTGCGAGGGTCGGTTTGGACGCGCATCGGGCGAGTCTGCCTCGGGTCTACCGACGCGGCGGCTCACTTCGACTCGAAGGATTCTCGGTCGCCTCTTGGCTGGCCCAGCTGGCGAGGAACTGGAGCGCCTGGGCGGATGGTGTGGCTGGCTCGACTGTGTAGGTGATGATGGTCAGTCCGGTGTCGCCGGGCAGGTCCAGGGCTTCACCGGTCAGCTCAAGTGCGCCGGCGACGGGG
>DASVHT010000052.1:0-6316 GCA_036382455.1 Dermatophilaceae bacterium | reverse complement strand
TCGGGAATGACTCGTACACGCTGACGTACGAGCACGCCGCCGATGCCATGACGTGGAGCCTGGTCAAGGGTCGGCTGCAGACCGGGCAAGACGGGAAGTACGCGCTGAGCAGCCTCGGCCATGGCAAGACCGAGGTGACCTTCGACCTGACGATCCGGCACAACCTGCCCCTACCCGGCTTCCTGCGCGGACGGGTGATCAGGGGTCTGGTGCACAGCACGGTCAGTGGCCTCAAGGAGTATGTCGAGGCGTGACGGCAGCGGATCCCCACGCCGTGGGTTCCCGCCCTGCTCAGCTATCGCAGGACTGCTGGTCGGCGGGGCGCCTCGTCGACGGGACACGTGAGCTTGCTCTTGACTGCCACCACGGCCGGGACAGCGTGCACGCTCTCCAGCAGCTCCTGGACCACCTGCCTGTCGGCCAGCTGACCACGCAGAGTCACGATGCCCTCATTGACGAAGACCTCGACCTCTGAGGGGTCGAGGGACATCTGCCCCACGACAATGTCGTCCAGGATCTGCGCGCGGATCTCGTCATCGGCCTTCAGGAAGACCCGAAGCAGGTCGGCCCTGGTGACGATTCCGACGAGGACGCCCCGGGCATCGACGACGGGCAGCCGGCGCACTCTCGCCTTGGCTGCCAGCCTGGCGGCGTCGGCGATGGGGCAGTCCGGGGTCGTCGTGACGGCGGGCCCTGTCATGAGGCGGCTGGCCGTCTCGCCGTGCAGCTTTTCGAGCCGCTGGCGCCTGCCATGGCGCAGGTGGTCGAGGGCGGAGGTGTGGTCGGACTCGGGCACCACCCGTGCCAGCAGATCGGACTCGGAGACGACACCGATCACTTTTCGGTCGTCGTCGATGACGGGGACAGCGCTGATCCGGTTGCGAACCAGCGACGCCACGATCGACTTGAACCCGGCTTGTTCGTGCGCTGCCACCACACCCGAGGTCATGACCTCGGACACGACCTTCGGGCCGACCCGGGCAGAGTGCGCAGCCGGCAGCTCGGGCTCATCGGCGTCGGCAATCACGGCCAGGTACCGCTCGAGGGCCGAGTCCTCTGGCTGCGCCGTTGACGGCCGCTGCGAGGTGGCGCTCGGGTCGCCCGCGTCGATGGCACTCTCATCTCTCATCACCGTGTGTCTCCTTCGTCCAAGGTGCGCGGGGTACGGCGCCGACTCGCGGGCCGTGAGCTAATCTCCTCACCGTAGTAGCCCCGCCGCAAGAGCGTGGTCAGCTCAGCGACCAGCGGCATCCGGGGGTTGGTCCGGTTGCTGAGGTCCTGGAAGACCGCCATGGCCAGCTCGGGCAGAGCGTCGACAAACGCGCTCTCCTCGACCCCCGCGTCCCTGAGCGTTCGCGGCATACCCAGCGTGTCCAGGAGGTTCTCGACCGCCAGGAACAGGCGTCGCCTGCTCTCCTCCGGGCTGCGCCCACCGAAGATGACCCGGCCCAGCTGGGCGTACTTGTCAGGGGCAACATAAGAGGAGTAGCCGGGTGCAGGCATGAACTTCGTCGGCAGGGACGCGTTGTAGCGCAGGACGTGGGGCAGGAAGATGCCGTTGGCGCGACCGTGGGCGAGCCCGAACTTCGCGCCGACTGCGTGGGCAAGCGCGTGGTTGGTGCCCACGAAGGCGTTGGAGAAGGCCAACCCGGCGAGCGTAGCCGCGTTGGCCATGTCGGTGCGCGCCGCAAGGTCCGCGGGGTCTGCGTGCACCTTCGGCAGCGCGTCGAAGATCAGGTTGGCCGCCTGGACGCAGAACGCATCGGTGTACGGCGAGGCGAAGATCGACACCACCGCCTCGAGCGCGTGCGTCAGCGCATCCACCCCGCTGTCCGAGGTCACCGTCTCAGGCAGGGACATCGTCAGCATCGGGTCGACAATGGCCATGTCCGGGACGAGACAGTAGTCGACCAGAGTCTCCTTGTGCCCTCCCACGGTGATTACTGCAGCCGGCGAGACCTCCGACCCGGTGCCGGATGTGGTCGGAATGGCGACCAGCTGGACCGTGTGCGCATCACGGGGGTACACGGCCACGCGCTTGCGGGGATCCAGGAAGGGCAGGGTGAGATCCTCCAGGCTCAGCTCCGGGTGCTCGTAGAGGAGCCGCATGGCCTTGGCCGCGTCCATGACCGAGCCACCACCGACGGCCACGATGAGATCCGGGCGAACCCTGCGAAGCAGGTCTACGCCCGCTCGGATCGTGGCTTCGCCGGGCTCGGGCTCGACCTCGCTGAAGACCTGCAGATGCCGGGCCTGGAGCTTGGAGCGCAGCTGGTCCACGACGCCCCGGCGCTCGCTGAGCGCATCGGTGACCACCACCGCAACCTCCGACTGGATGTCGCGCAGGTTGTCCAGCGCCCCGGCGTTGAAGTAGGTGTTGGCGGGCACCCGGAACCACTGGGGCGGCGTGCGGCGTCGGGATACGGTCTTGATGTTGAGCAGCTCCCTGTAGTTGATGTTCTCGGTGGTGCTGGAGCCGCCCCATGTGCCGCAGCCCAAGGAGAACGTGGGTGTGAGGTTGTTGTAGATGCCACCGAGGGCGCCGACGGCCGTAGGGGCGTTGACCAGGATCCGCCCCGTCCGCACTGCGCGGGAGTAGGCGTCGATCACGGCGTCGTTGGTGGCGTAGATCGCCGACGTGTGTCCGAGACCACCGTGCTCGGTGACCAGGACCGCTGCGGCGATGGCGTGCTCCTCACTGTCGGCCCGCACCACGCCCAGCACCGGCATGAGCTTCTCCTGGACCAGGGGGTGCGACCCGAGCTCTTCGAGGTCGGAGGGCAACACCGCCAGCAGCACCTTGGTGCCAGGAGCCACGGTGAACCCGGCGCGCTTCGCCAGCTCGGGAGCCTGTTGACCCAATGCCGCCATGTTGACGATGTCGCTGCAGCCGAACGCGAACTCGCTCAGCTGCCCGGCCTGCTCCGAAGTCAGCAGCTGACCACCCATGCGCCCGAACTCGGCAAGGACCTCGTCGTAGATGGCGTCATCGATGATGCAGGTCTGCTCAGCAGGGCAGATGACGGAGGCGTCAAATGTCTTGGAGATCAGGATGTCCACGACTGCGCCCTTGATGTCTGCGGTGCGGTGGAGGTAGATCGGTGCGTTGCCGGGGCCGACGCAGAGTCCGGGCTTGCCAGAGGCGTTCGCCAGAGCCACGATCTTCTGGCCACCGGTGACCCAGATGAAGTCCACGCCGGGGTGCTTGAAGAGGTAGTGGGTCACCTCGTGGGCCGGGTCGGGAAGCACCTGCAACGCCCCGGCGGGCATGCCGGCTTCCTCGGCTGCTTCCCGCAGGATCTCGACGGTTCGCTCGCAGCAGCGGATCGCAAACGGCGACGGCCGGAAGATCACTGCGTTGCGCGTCTTGGCCGCCACGATCGCCTTGTAGAGCACCGTGGACGTGGGGTTGGTGACGGGGGTGATCGCCAGAACCACCCCGATCGGCTCGGCGACGTGGACGATGTTGCGCTCGATGTCCTCGTCGATCACACCGACCGACGCCTTGTCCTTGAGGTAGTCGGAGAGGAACTCGGTGGCGACGTAGTTCTTGACAACCTTGTCCTCGAAGACCCCGAAGCCGGTCTCCTTGATCGCGAGCTGGGCGAGCTCGGCCGCGGCACGAACTCCAGCGCGCACCATGGCCTCCACGATCCGGTCCACCGCAGCCTGGTCGAGCTCGCGGAACGCACGGGCAGCCTCCACCGCGCTCTCCACTGCCGCGTCGACATCGGAGCGACTCGGGTCGGGTGCAACCTTCCGCCTGGTCGCCGTTGCTGTGGTCATCGCGAGCTCCGTTCTGATGCTGTTCGGCACGACCCATGCTTGCGACTGCGGGCCGGATTGACAATGAGTACTGGCATGATCCAGACAACACCAGAAGGACAAGGTTGACCCGGGACCTTCGGCCTTAGCCGGGTCGAAGCGGGCGAGGGACGCTCAGTGGGTCACCAGTGAATGGTGCATCTGAAAACGACTATTGCGAGGTGTGTGGTGGATGAGTTCAGCATGCCGCCCAGCTATGTGGCAGGCCTCGAGGAGAACCTGACCGACGACGTCTTTGTCCATGCCGAGAAGGCGCCCGAACACGTTGGGTTCTCCCGGCGGGTGGACGATCACTGGGTCCCGGTGACCTATCGCCAGCTCGCGGAGCAGGTCACGGGGCTGGCAGCGGGGCTGATCGCTGCCGGAGTTCAGGCGGGCGACCGGGTCGTGCTGTTCTCCGGAACCCGATTCGAGTGGATGCTGTGCGACTTCGCGATCTGGGCTGCCGGCGCCGTGACCGTTCCCGTATATGAGACCTCCTCTGCCGAGCAGGTCGAGTGGATCCTCTCCGACTCCGGCGCCGTGGCCGCGTTCGTAGAGACCCAGGATCATGCCACGACGCTCGCCCTGGCGCGGGTCGGTCTGCCCGAGATGCACGACGTGTGGGTCATCGACTCCGGTGGCATCGACGAGCTGGTCGCGGCCGGACAGTCCGTCCCCGGCGATGTTGTCGCCCAGCGACGGCACGCGGTGACCAGCGACTCCCTGGCCACGATCATCTACACCTCCGGCACCACCGGACGGCCCAAGGGCTGCTCGATCACGCACGCCAACCTCCTGTCGGAGGTGCACAACGTCTGCGCCGCCGAGGGGATCACGGAGCTGGTCTTCAACGACCAGACCAGGACGCTGCACTTTCTGCCGCTCGCGCACATCCTGGCGAGGTCCATCCAGCTCGCCGCGGTGCACAACCGGGTCCACATGGGGCACACCTCTGACATCAAGAACATCGCTGCGCAGCTGGTCGAGTTCAAGCCGACGACCGTGCTCTCGGTCCCGCGTGTGTTCGAGAAGATCTACAACAGCGCCAAGCAAAAAGCCACCGCCGAGGGCCACGGGCGCATCTTCGACCTGGCCGATGCCACGGCGATGGCGTTCAGCCAGTCCCTCGACACCGGCGGGCCAGGACTCACTCTCAGGCTGCGGCACGCCCTCTTCGACCGGCTGGTGTACGCCAAGCTGCGCGCCGCGCTCGGCGGCGAGGTGCGTTGGTCGGTCAGCGGTGGGGCGCCACTTGGCGCCCGCCTAGGTCACTTCTTCCGCGGCATCGGCATCACCGTGCTCGAGGGCTACGGGCTCACCGAGACCTGTGCGGGGGTGACCTTGAACGTGCCCGCGCGCCAGCGCGTCGGCTCCGTCGGACGGCCGATCCCCGGTTGCACGATTCGCGTCGCCGACGACGGCGAGGTGCTCATCAAGGGCGGCAACGTCTTCCAGGGCTACTGGCGCAACGACGAAGCGACGCGCGAGGTGTTCGACGAGGACGGCTGGTTCCACAGCGGTGACCTCGGCCAACTCGACGACGAGGGCTACCTCACGATCACGGGACGCAAGAAGGACATCCTCATCACCTCCTCGGGCAAGAACGTCGCCCCGGCGGTCCTCGAGGACAGGTTGCGAGCCCACTGGCTGGTCAGCCAGTGCGTCGTGGTCGGCGACGCGAGACCGTTCATCGGTGCCTTGGTCACCATCGACCCCGAAGCCTTCACACCCTGGAAGGCGCAGGCCGACAAGCCGGCGACGGCGAGCGTGGCCGACCTTCGCGAGGACACGGACCTGTTGTCCGCCCTCCAGTCGGCGGTCGACGATGCGAACAAGGCGGTATCGGCTGCTGAAGCCATCAAGAGGATTCGGGTCCTGGCCGGCGATTTCACCGAGGGCGAGGAGCTCACGCCGACCTTGAAGGTCAAGCGCCACATCGTCCTCAAGACATACGGCGTCGACGTCGAGTGGCTGTATCGCCCCTAGCCCCTTGAGCAGGCTGGCGCTGTTGGGCGCCGGCTGCGGCTCGTCTCGACGCATTCAGTGCCGCGAGAGAACCGCCTCAAGGTCGGCGCCTGCCGGCAGCACGCCGTAGAGGTGCCCGCGTGTCTCGCCCAGCCGACTCGCGATGAACGCGTCAGAGACTGCTGTCGGAGCTGTTCTCACGAGCAGCGACCCTTGGAGGGCCAGTGCGAGCTGCTCGACCAGACGACGCGCGTTCAGGGCCGCGGACGCAGCATCCGCCCCGGCCGTCTCGCGCAGCAGGCGGCGGGTCGCCACGATGTGCGCATCGAGCAAAGGATGCTCCCCGGCGGCCAGGGATACCTCTTCCTCGAACGCGGCGGCACTTTCTGGTTCGCGGGCAAGCGCACGCAGCACGTCAAGGGCAATCACGTTGCCGGACCCCTCCCACAAGGCCATCACCGGCTGCTCGCGGTAGCGGCGGGCGAGCGGGAAGGACTCGTCATATCCGTTGCCGCCGAGGCATTCGAGAGCCTCGTACGCATGC
>DASVHT010000051.1:0-4450 GCA_036382455.1 Dermatophilaceae bacterium | reverse complement strand
GGCGGATCCTGTTGGGCTACAGCTTCAGCTACAGCTACAGCTGCAGATGCAGGCGGAGGGCCTCGTCCACCTCCGCCATGACCTGCGCCGGTACTTGACCCAGAACAGGTCCGATGCGTTCGACGGTCACCGAACGCACCTGCTCGGCTTGAGCCTTTGAGTCGACACGTAAGCCGGTCGCGTTGGCCCGGAGAAGAACCTGAAACGGAAAGACACGCACGATGTTGCTGGTCACGGGTACCACGGTCACAACACCGCGCCCAAGTCGGTCAGCTGTGGCGTTGGCCCGGTCGTTGCTCACGATAATCCCGGGCCGGCGCTTGTTGGCTTCGCTGCCTCGCGTCGGCTCGAGGTCAATCAGACGTACCTCACCGCGGTGCATCGGCGAGCCCGTCAGCAGCCGTGGCTTCCCACAACGCTTGATCGCCCGATGACTCCCATTCATCCCAAGCCGACGCGTAATCCTGTTCGAGATCAGCGTGAGCAAGCAGGTGGATCGCCTGCTGGAGGGCCGCGGAACGAGACGGGAGACCTGAGGTGTGGGCGTACTCGTCAAGGATGGCTACGTCTTCCTCCGGCAGGCTCACGCTAAGTTTCATACTGTGATGCTACCCGGGTATTACTAACGACCGCAAGGCAACCGGACGTCCCGGTGGGGGATCCTTTGTCGGGCAATCTTTCCCGATGGGCTCGGTCGGAGACCATAGATGCGCGGGGAGCAGCGCACCTGCCCACTACTGGGCAGATGTGCATGCGCCGCCGGCGGTCATCGTGTGACGGTGTCGGAGGGAACGAGGCCGGTCTGGTAGGCCAGCACTACGGCGTGCACGCGGTCGCGGACTCCGAGCTTGGCGAAGAGGCGATTGATGTGGGTCTTGACTGTTGCCTGGCTGAGGACGAGGTGCTCGGCGATTTCGTTGTTGGATAGGCCGCTTGCGATGAGTTTGAGAACCTCCTGCTCGCGTGCGGTCAGCTTTTTGAGTATTCCGTGCGTGGTTCCGGGCGAGGGCCGCTGGACGTAGGCCTCGATCAGTCGGCGCGTCACGCTCGGTGCCATGAGTGCCTCGCCGGTGTTCACGACCCTGATGGCGTCGACGAGCCGCGCCGGGGGTGCCGTCTTGAGCAGGAAACCGGCGGCACCGGCCTTGAGCGCCTCGTACACGAATTCGTCGGTGTCGAACGTCGTGAGGATCAGGACATGCGGCGGCGCGGTGCGGCTTGCGCGCACACGTCGGGTGGCTTCCAGACCGTCAAGCTCCGGCATCCGGATGTCCATCAGGACGACGTCTGGAGAATGCTGCCCGATCAGTGCAAGCGCCTGCAGACCGTTCTCGGCCTCGCCGACGACGGTCATGTCGCCCGCGGCCTCGAGGATCATCCGGAAGCCGGCGCGCACGAGTGCCTGGTCATCGGCGATAAGCACCCGGATCATCGGATGATCTCATTCGGCATGGAGACCCGGACCACGAAGCCACCGTTGGGTCCCGGTTCGGCCTGCAGCGCGCCGCCGTAGAGTCTGGCCCGCTCCCGCATGCCGACCAGGCCGTGACCGCCGCCGGACCCATTCGCCGAGCCGTGCCCGTCGTCGCTGACGACTGCTTCGATGGCATCCGGTCCGTAGCGCAATAGCACGGTTGCGTGGGCCGGCCCTGCGTGTTTGCGGGCGTTTGTCAACGCCTCTTGCACGATGCGGAACAGCGAGAGCTCGACGCCCGCGGGCACGGGGTGCTGTTCACCTTCGATGTGCAGTTCCACCGGCAGGCCGGCGCTTCGGGTCTGGGCGACCAGAGCCGGCAGGTCACTGATTCCCGGTTGCGGCACGAAGCCGAGCTCCTCGCCGTCCTCGCGCAGTATCCCGAGCAGGTGTGCCATCTCGCTCAATGCCTGCCGTCCGGTGTCCTGCACCGCGCGCATGGCCTCCTCTGCGCGGGCGGGTTCGCGGGCGATGACGCGCTCGGCTGCACCGGCCTGGACGACCATCACGCTGAGCGAGTGTCCGATCACGTCGTGGAGCTCGCGCGCGATGCGCCCGCGCTCGGCCGCCGCGGCCTGTGCGGTGCTGGCGTCCCTCTCTTCGGCCAGCCGGTTGGTCTGGGCCTGCAAGGCCACGTTCTCCCTCGTGCGGGAGTAGACGATCCGAGAGGCCACCCAGGCGCCGCCGACGAAGATCAGGCCGAAAAGGAAGTTTCCGAGGCCCTTGTGCTGCGCCAAGGTTTGAGTGCCGATCGCGGCGATCATCAGCACCATGCCGGCCGACGCCGGCCGCAGTGGCCGATGGGCGGCAACCGTGAACGTCGCGATCACCGCTGCGATCAGGGGAACGATCGGTTGGTCCAGCGGCACTCCGGCGATCGTCTCGATCGTGGCGATCGTCGCGACAGCGACGACGACGACCAGCGGGAACTGTCGCCGCCAGGCCAAGGTGATTGCGAGCAATATCTCGAGCGGCACCGCGGCGGCCCTGGGTTGAATCGCCGGGTTGGCGGCCAGCTCGACTGCCGCCATGACCAGTACGGCGGCAGCCAGCAGCACCTCGCTTCGCGCGGGCAGCCAGCGCCGATTCATAGGCCTGATGCTACGACCGGGGGGCGCCGCGAGCGTCAACTTACGGGTTGGTCTTACGTCAACCTCAACGGCCCTTCGAGCCTGTCGGAATTCAACCCGGACGGCTCATCAGTTCAAGCCGCGGACCGATGACGAGACGGTCAACCCCGCCCTAGCGTTTGGCTCACCCATTCAGAAAGGACCGTCTCATGACCCTCAACCCTCTACGGCTGCTGCGATATGCAGCCATCGTCACCGTCGGCGCATTCCTGCTCTCCGGCGCTTTGCGGAATGCCCAGCACGGCGTCGCCTACGTGGCAGGCACAATCGCGTGGTTCACGTTCCTGCTCGGCCTGCTCAGCGTCCTCATCCTCGGCACGATGGTGACAGCCGGAACGCTCCAGCGACGCCGTACGTCGCGGCGCCCCACCGCCTGACCATCCGCCCATCGCAACCCTTCAACGACCTCCAGGAGATTCCCATGCATTCCATCCGTCGAACGGCCGCCGTTGGGGCAGTCGCCGCGGTCAGCTCCGCCATGTTGCTCACGGCGCCCGCAGCCTCGGCCCACGGGCACGACACGCAAAGCTTTACGTTGATGTTCACCACCCAGAACGGTATCGATCAGCCGGCCCGCGTCATCGCCAAAGGCCCAATCGCCGGTGCCGGCATCGAGACCCAAACCGAGGAAGAGAGCGGCGATCAACAGATCAGCTATGCCGTGATGCACCTTCCCGACGGCGACGTCTCCGCTGTCTTCCGCGAGCACTTCGCCTGGACGATCAACCTCCGGGCATGCATGGCCCGTGGCACCGGTAGCGGGACCTTCACGATCACCGGCGGCACTCGCGCGTACGCGGGAGCGAGCGGAGAGGGCACGTTCGTCGACCGTGGCACGCTCATCGGCGCCCGCGACAGCCAGGGCCAATGCCTCGGGCCGGACTCACCCGTTCCACCCAAGCTCATTCGAGTTCGGGTCCACGCCACCGGTGACGCCTCTGTTCCCTCCATCTGAAAGCAGGACCAGGTCCCCGCCCTCTCGAGCGCAGAGAGGGCGGGGCGGACCCGCCAAAATCAGGCGTCCGAAAGGGAACGTCTGCCGATCGGCCCCGCGGCACGCGGTCTCCGAAAGAACCTTGGGCAGGCCCAGTTCCCGTATGACCCGCCCGCAGCGTTCACCGGGACCGGGGCGTCTAACGGACACGTCGCCCGTCTCACATCCTTAAGAATGAGACACGTCGACCAAGGTGTCCGACTCGACGGGGGCCCCGCATGCGACCACTCCCAGAAATAGGGTCCAGAACTGGGTGTCAAAAGACTGTACGGACACCGGGCCAATCGCGCACCGGCCGTTGGATGGACGACGCATCCACCCCTGCCAGCCACTTGTCGCCGGTACCGGTGAAGATGACGACCTCGTTCTCCGGGCACTACCGGCGAGGCCAGCGGGAGCTGGCTCAACATGGTGGAGCTCTTCTTCGAGATCATCACCCGCCAGGCGATACGCCGCGGGCGAGCTGGTCGTCAGCCAACCTGGGCAGGTACGCCGCGCCACCGCCATGACACAGTCCCTCTGTTACCAACAGAGTTTGTAGCGCAGTACCAAGATTTTATGCACTGCGAGGCAGGCATGAGCGGATTCGGATTGACCGCGGGTGTGCGGGCCGAATCTGGCCGGGTGAGCACCGGCTGCGCGCGGGCTACGGGAACCTACATCTACATGGGGTAGACGTTGCCGACCTCGACGACCCGCCAGGTCCCATCGAGTCGCACCAAGGAGATGTTGACCCCCCAGCCGACCTCGGCGAGCGTGCAGGCCTTCTCGGGGACCGCCACCGGCCCAATGCCGCCCGCGAAGTACAGGGCGCCGGGCTCGACGCGGTCGATCATGAGGTAGTCCTCGACG
>DASVHT010000050.1:0-6791 GCA_036382455.1 Dermatophilaceae bacterium | reverse complement strand
TCAGGCGCGAGGCCCTCGAGCGTCGCAAGCAGCCGCCGCCTGCCCGCAAGATCTGTCTTCGAGCGCATCCCAGCCTTGACGAGCAGCTCGTCGAGGCTGCCGGCACTGCTCACCGGATCGGGACCCACGACGACGACTCGTGGTGCACCCGGGCGGTTCGCCACTTCTCGTGCGAGTGCCACCGTCAGGTCGACAGGCCCGCCGCGATCCTGGGTCAGCAGGAGTGCAACGAGGCCGGCGGGCTCACCTGGACCTCTGTGGGCGTGCTCGAGACCGTTCCGGCGGATCACTCGCCACTGCGTCCCGTCGCCTCAAGGCGCTCGGACGCCTGTCGCCCGACCGGCGCCCCGGGCGCCGGCGGCTGGGTCTCGCCCTCGCCGGGGCGGCCGGGAGCGGCGGCCGGCGCTGTCGCTGTCGCGGGTCGCCTGACCCGTTGCGCCGGAGGGGCGGAGCTCGCTCGGTACTGGCCGAGCCGATCCCGGGCGACAGCCCCGACCGCGGCGAGCGCCAGGCCCATGAGAACGCCGAGAGGTAGGACGACCTTGGCGGAGGGCGTTGCCGAGTCCGGCCTCGGCAACGCTGGCTGCACCAGCGCGAGCTGGACGAACTTCGGGAGCGGGTTGCGGTTGATAAGCTGCTGGCTGACGGCGTTGCAGTACTGGGCCACGCGGGCCGGGTCAGGTCCGGTCACCGCTACTCGTAGCAGCAACGTGTTCTGCACGGGATCCGCTGCAATCTGCCCGGGGAGTGGGCCCGGCACCCGCTGACGCGCAATTGTGCTGACATCGTCACTCGTAGCTAGCTGCGCGAGCGTCGGCAGGACGCGGTCGACGTCCACCGTCGCGCCTTCGGAAAAGGAGCTGCCTGCTATCAACGACACGCTCTGATAGTTCTTGGGCGTGGTCAGCAGATAAGCGACTGTGGCGGCGACGGCCAGCAAGAATATGAGTGAGGCAAAAAGGCGGTAACGCCAAACTGAACGCAGCCACAGCGCTTGGTCCATTGCGCGAGACTACCAGCGCCTACCACGCGCCGCTTGCTGCGGGCCTGAAGTGTGCCGCTGAAGGTCACAAGGCGTAATGACTGTAGTGTCTGCGCATGAGCACTTGCCTGGCCCCACGCCTTGCTCTGCGACAAGCAGCGTAGAGGCGGTGGCCACCGCTCTGCCCCGGCCGGTCGTGAGCGTCGTGCTGCCGACCTTCAACAGGCCGCACTACCTGGCGCAGGCGATTCAGAGCGTTCTTGACCAGACGTTCGTCCATTTCGAGGTCATCGTCACCGACAACGGTGACTCGGCTGCGGTCAGGCGCCTCGTGGCGTCCTTCGGTGACGTCCGGCTAAGATATCGCAGCAACGAGACGAACATCGGGCTCCTCCGGAACGCGTTGGCCGGGTGGGCAGTTGCACGAGGGCAGTACGTCGCCACGCTCCACGACGACGACCTCTGGGACCCGGCCTTCTTGCAGAAGCTGGCCGGGCCGTTGCTGGCCGACCCGACCGTCTCGGTCGTCTTCTGCGACGGGACGATGGTGGCCGCCTCCGGCGAGCCTATGCCGCGACTGACGGAGTACTTGAGTCGCGTGATGGGCCGGGCATATCTGCGGCCGGGCCTGCATCGGCCCTTCCACGAGATAGCACTCGTCAAGCAGAACATCATGTCGGCCAATGCGGCTCTTTTCCGCAGGGAGCATATCGACTGGGCGAATTTCCCACCGTGGGTCGACAACATCTACGACCTGTGGCTCAGCTATCTCGCGTCACGAGAAGGATGGGGCGCCCACTTCGTTAAGGAAAGGCTGGTGCGCGTCCGCGTCCATCCGGGTCGCGATACTTTCGTCACTGGGCACGACGCGCCTCGGCTGCGCTGCTACGAGCACTTTTTGGCAGATGAGCGCCTCGCGAGCGTGAGGCCGGCCCTCCAGAAGGTGGCGGCCGGCTACCGGCTGCACTATGCGCTGGCACTGATGGGAGCGGGCGAGACTGCCACCGCGGAGCAGCAGCTGACCGCGGCGAGGCATGACCACGACAGCATCAGGGCTGCGCTCGCCGTCACCGTGGCTCCGCATCCGCGTGCGTCCCGGGTCGCGTCCCGGCTGCTGAAACCGAGGTACACAGGGCCGCCTGCCCCGGCACGGCAAGTCCTCCGCGCGCGGATCGGCGGGCGCGTCGCGACCTGGTCGATCAGGTCGACGGCGTAGAGGTGCGAGAGCTCGTAGGGCATGGTCCCGTCGACTAGGGTGCAGGCGACTGACTGCAAGGACGACGGAAAGCGGATCCTGTGGCTGAGCCGTCGAGCTCTGTGAGCACGATCCCTCGCCATCTGGGGTGGAACACCCTGAGGCAGGCGGCGCCCCTCGTCAGCGCGCTTCTGCTCACCCCATTCCTGCTCAGCCGGCTAGGAGTCGACCGGTACGGGCTGTTCGCGCTCGCTCAGGCCTCTCTCACGGTGCTGACCCAGCTCGACGGTGGCATCGGCAACTCTGCGCAGCGCTTCTTCGCCGTCTACTCGGGCTCGGGCGATGCTGGACGGACCACCCGGTTGTTCACGAGCGCGCTCACCTCGCTGATCGCCGGCGGGGTGGTCATTGGCGCCGTGATGGCCGCCTCTGCTCGGCCGATCGTGTCGCTGCTCGCCCCTCCGGACGCTCTAACCTCCGACGCGGTCTTCCTCGTCTACGCCCTGCCCGTGCTGGTCGCACTGGAGCTTATCCGCAATCTGCTTCAGGGACTCCTGCACGCCAACGGCCGGTGGCGGACCACGGCTGCGGTGAGCGTCGTCACGCAGGCGCTGAACTTCGTGCTGACGCTGGTGCTGGTACGGCAGGGGTTGGGCGTGCGTGGAGTCGTCCTTGCGCTCGGAGCACAAGCCGTAGGCGCTCTGCTTCTGCTGTTCGCGTCGAGCGTGAGCTACCTCTGGAGCGAGGAGCTGGGCTTCTTGCCCCTGGCGGATCTTCGCGGCTTTGTCGGCTACGCCGCGAAGCATCAGGTCGTCGCGGCAAGCGCCATGATCAACCTGGAGGTCGACGCGCTGCTCATCGCCGCCATCCTACCCATCAGGTACGTGGCCTTCTACAGCATCGGCGCGGGTGTCGCCACGCAGGTCCGCACTCTTCCGCTCAATGCCCTAGGCCCGCTCGCCACCAGCCTCGGGGTGACGTTCGGGCGGTCCGGCCGGGCCGCCGCCGTGGTGGAGTTCGCCCGCCTGCAGCGTCTATGGTTGCGCACGGCGCTGCCCTACTCGCTCGTCAGCGCAGCGACGGTCTACTACGCCATCACAGCCTGGCTCGGACCAGGGCAGCGACTGGCCGGCCTCGCGGCTACCGTCCTCATGCTGGGTCATGCGGTCGACCTCAGCGTGGGTGTCATCGACACGTTGACCAACACCTTAGGGCGTCCGGGCATGCAGGCTCGCAGCAGCGCCATGTCGGTCGTCGTGAACCTGGTGCTGACCATTCCTATGGCGATGGCCTTCGGGCTGCTTGGCGTCGTTGCCGCCACATCGCTCAGTCTTCTCGTGGGCGCTGCGTACTTCCTCCACATGGCCAGGGCGGCTCTGGGCGACGACGTCAGGAGGCCGTTCGCCGGCTTCCCGCTGGGAGCGACTGCGTTGGGGATGGCCGTCGCCGTGGCGTTGGAGGTTCTGGTTCAAGGAAGGGCGCAGACCGGCTTGCCCGGGCTGGTCGTGGCCGGCGTGCCTGCACTAGTAGGGCTCGGCCTGACCGGGGCTGTGCTCGTGGGCAGCGAACGCAGGCACTCGTCGCGTGCCCCCAAGAGCGATGCTGCTGTACGGGGCTGAGAGCCCGCCCGGGCCGGGTCGTCCGGCGTGGAGCCGGGAAGGCGGAAAGGGAAAGGACCTCGGGCGAGGGGACACTGTGCGATCCCATCGCCCGGAGGCCCTTCGAGCCTAGCCTGCTGCTGCCAGCTTCGGTGACTGCGCCGGCTAGCCGACGACGACCGAGCCGAGCGAGTAGCTGCCGTCGCTGTTCGCGCCCTGCTGAGCCAGTGCCATTGGGGACGTCGATCCTGCTGGGTCGGCGACCTTGACCGCCAGCTGGTAGGTCCCGGTAGCCACGCCGCTCGGGACGCTGAAGGTGTCCGTCACAGACTTCTGGCCCGGCAGCAGCGTCGTCATCGCGAGGGACGAGCTTCCGGTCCAGACCACGGCACCGGTGCTGTTGCGCAGCTGATAGCGAACCGACCACTGGTCGTACGCAGGTGCGACGCCGGAGTTGTTCCAGGCGGACGTGACTGAGAAGGGCACTGCCGGACTGATCCGGCCGGGCACCGCGACGCTCACCAGGTTGTTGCGGTAGCCGGACTCCTTGTTTGCGTGCTCGAAGGAGGCCTTGTCCGCAGCGGACATGTCGGCGTAGCGCGTCGGGTAGTTGCCGTCCGACAGCATGGAGAAGTGGTACTTGGCGATCTGCTGGTCAGCGAGCGCGTACTCACTTGCTGCGCCGTTGCTGGCCCCGCACCACTCAGAGACGAAGGGTGCGGTCTTCCATCGGTTGACGGCGTCGGGCACCGAGTCGATGGTCGATCCGTAGAAGTTCGTCGCGCCGAGGCAGTCGATGCGCACACCGATCATCGGGCTGGTCTGCATCGCCTGCTGCAGGAAGCTCGGGTCGGCGGTCATCATCAGGATGTGCTTGTCGGGGAAGGCTGAGACGACAGCGTTGATGACCGTCTGAGCGTTGGCCGCTGTGATGGAGGCTCCGCCGATGCCGTACGTGTGCCACTCACCCCAGTTGCCGTAGCCGCCCATATCGACGAAGGCCAGCCGCGGGTCATGATCGTACTTGCTGCCGAGGTGCTTCATCAGGTTGGTCCACGCGGTGAGGAAGCTCGGCGAGTTCCAGTCCGGGATGTTCGTCCCCGGCTGCTTGGCGACCTGGGCAGGCGTGTAGTTCTGCGAGTCGTTCATCGACATCACGCGGAAGCCGAAGCGACCGCCCATCGACGCCGCCCGGGTCAGCCCCTGTTCCATGATGGTGTCCTGGTAGACGCCTGGGCTGGGTTCGAGGTTGCTGTTCCAGTGGATCTGGTCCCGGTAGTAGACGTCCTTCTGGGGCCAGCCGACCGGGTCAGCAGCGATGCCGCTCCATTCGTACTGCCCGCGGCCGGTGTTCGCGATCTCAGCAGCGGACATCGGTGTGGTTACGGGCCAGTACGTGACGGTGGCCGCCGGGGTCGGCGCCGGGGTCGGTGGGGTGGCGAGTGGCACGTAAGTGGCGACGTCGGTCGCGGCGGTCCAGTGGATGGACCCGTGCTGGAAGTCGCTCTGCCGGTTCGCCCCGCCCTCGGGAGCGGTCTGCTCGTCCGAGACAGGTAGTCCCAACGCCGAGCCGGGGCCGCCGAGGGCCTGGTACTTGCTGTTGATCGAGCCGTGCACCTCGTGGGCGGCGGTCGTAGCCGACCAGTCAATGACGCCTGCGGTGAAGTCGCTCTGCCGACCACCGGCGACGGCGTGCTCGTCGGTAGTGGGGCAGCCGATGACCGAGCTCGCGGCACCGATCGCCGAGTACTTGGCGCCGATCGCGCCGTACACCTCGTGCGACCCGTAGATGCCGCACGGGTAGACGACACCACCATGGATGCCCGTGACAGTCGCAGGGGCGACGTAGTTCCAGGGCGTAACTATGGCGCCTGACTCGACCTGGGCCTGATCGTTGAAGACGACGGTGCCGGCGGCCCCGCCCGATAAGACCGGCGACACGGAGATGAAGGCGACTCCCGCCGTGGGGGTGAACGTGGTACTGAGCCGGGTCCATTGGCCCGCAGGCAGGCTGACCAGGGCTGGGGTGCCGCTTGCGCCCACCTGCTGGTGGCTGGCGTTGTCGTAGTCGATCCAGAGGCGCGCGCTGAGGCCGCTCGCTGGTGTCTTGACGAACACCGATGCCGTGTACGTCTTGCCCGGGGTGACACCGGCCTGCTGGGCCCCGTCGGCATCCCAGTCCCAGAACGCGTCCTGCCCGCTCATGGTGAGTGCGAGCGACTGTGCGCCATCCAGGTGGTCCGCGGCCGAGACGGCGACGGTCCCGCCTCGGACGTCCTTCGGTGCCACGGCGGACTCGAAGGACGAGTTGGGCTGGAGGTTGATTGTCGACACAAGCGCGGCCGGTCGCACGGAGACTGCTGCACCGTCCGCGACAGGCCCCGCAGAGGCGACCGGCTGCTCGACTGTCGCAAGCAGGGCGACGAGCGCTGTCAACGGCAGCGCCAGTCCAGCTCCTCGCTTGGCGGATAGGCGTCCGCGGGACTTCGGGGACTTTCGGGCATACGGCATCGTCCTGGCTCCTTAGGGATCCAGGGCGGGTCAGTTTCGATAACCCGGCCAGCAGTGAGCACTGCTCCGTGGCTTTGCGTCCCCGCCTCACGACGGGTTTGCCTTTTCGACCGACCCTGGATGCTGTCGAGGGTGTGGTTACTGTTGGCTCGCTGCGCTAATTCAGCGTGCTGTATTGACTACTTCGGGTCACCGGAATGACTACTTGAGTGGCCCTCTACAGATCATCCGGAGAGCGCCGACAGAGTGACCACGAGCAGCGAGCTACCGGCCGATCACTGCTGCGACTAGTCCTAACGGGGCTTCGCCCCAGCCCGACCAGGTGTACGCGCCCGTGATCGTCAGGGTGGGCTGGCGTTAACTCGTCGGCGTGTATCTGCGGGAGACGCGCCGGACGAATCGGGACGGGTCGGTGGTGCGCTATCTGCAGCTGGCGCACAACGAGCGGCATCCAGACACCGGGGTGCCGACCGCGAAGGTGATCCACAACTTCAGTCGGGTAGAG
>DASVHT010000049.1:0-9073 GCA_036382455.1 Dermatophilaceae bacterium | reverse complement strand
AAGCCGATCGAACTGATCGGCGATCTCCTGTTGCGATGACCGCCAGAATCCGCCGATCCCTCACCGGACGAACGGTGCTGGTTGCGGGCGGCGCCGGAGCCGTGGGGCATGCGGCGATCCAACTGGCTCGGTGGGCGGGTGCCGAGGTGATCACCACGGTGAGTGGACCGGTCAAGGCCGAGCTTGCCAGGAGGGCGGGCGCCGAGCATGTGATCAACTACCGGACCCAGGAGCCTGCGGCAGAGATTCACAAACTGGCACCCCATGGTGTGGACATCGTGGTTGAGGTGGCCCCATCGCAGAACGCGGCGCTCAACTCGGCGATCGTTGCCTCGGGAGCAACGATCGCGATATATGCGAACAACGGCGGCGACGAGTTCACCGTGCCGATCCGCTCGCACATGACGACAAACTCGCGAGTCCAGTTCGTCCTGATCTACAGGGTCGATCCTGAAGCCAAGGCGCGTGCCGTGGCTGCCGTGAGCGCAGCCGCTGCTGATGGCGCGCTTCGGATCGGTGAGGACGCGGGGCTGCCCTTGCATCGTTTCCCACTCGAACGCACTGCTGATGCGCATGCGGCCGTCGAAGCCGGTGTTGTCGGCAAAGTGCTGATCGACGTGATCTGACGCCGGTCACAGTGCGTCTCGGGAGGTTCCGATCAGGTTGTGATGATGAGCGCCGCCATCCGTAGTGCTGCCTCTGCCCCACATCCCTTCCCATCGAAGGCGTTATGGAGGGCTCATGCCAGTGGAGCGGGCGAGCACCGGGCGCTGCCCAGGGCGCTGTCAAGGACCAGCGGCAATGTCTTTCGTATACAGTAAACGTGACGCACGGTACGTCGCGGCGAATGCAGGGGAGAGCTCATGGCTGGCCACACAAGGGACACGATCGGTGGCCAACACCAGGCCCTGCGCGACCAGGTCCTGGTCGCGCTGCGACAACGCATCGTCAACGGCGACTACCCTCCGGGTGAGCGGCTGACCGAAGACCGGTTGGCCGAGGACTTTGGCGTCTCTCGGAACCCGGTGCGGGAGGCGTTATGGGTAATGCAGGCAGAGGGATTCGTCAACGTGGTGCCACGCCATGGGGCGTTCGTTGCGCTGCCGGACGCATCCACCATCGGGGACTTGTTCGCGATGCGTGAGCAGCTGGAGACGCTCGCCGCGCGGCTGGCCGCCGAACGTGCCACGGTTGCCGACGTCGCAGACCTGCGCTCCCTGCTGGACGCGGCGCGCGAGGCCACCGAACGGGTCGATCTTTCGAGAGTCGCCGAGCTGAACAGCGAGCTGCACATGCGCGTGATCGCGGTCAGCGGCAACAAGTGGCTCGCTTCGATCGCGACCTCCTTGTATCTCCAGGTGCAGTGGGTGTTCCGTATCGGTGCGGCCCATCGCGCACCGCATTCCTGGATCGAGCACATCCGCCTGGTCGATGCCATCGAGGCCGGCGACCCCGATGAAGCGGAGAAGGCGGCCAGGTCGCACGTACACGCGGCGTCGACCGCTGCGCTGGAAAACGTGGAGCAGGGCTGACGGCGGACATTAGCGACCGCATGCGTAACCCTGCATGCCTCGCGGATTCGCGCCGGCAGCGACGACCCCGGTCCTCGGGTCCCGTGTCACCGCGCACATCCGTCCCAGGCTCCAGCCGTCGGAGAGGCGCACCTGGTGGCCTTTGGCCGTCAAGCCCGAGAGGACATCCTGGTCGAGCCGATCCTCAGCGACGAGCACAGCCGGCTCGACATCCCGGGGGTAGAAGGAGCCCGGGAAGCTCGTCGTGTGCCACGTCGGGGCGTCGATGGCCTCCTGCAAGGACTGACCGCCGATCAGATGCCGCAGGAGGAAGATCAGCTGCCACTGGTCTTGCTGGTCGCCTCCCGGCGAGCCACAGGCCAGCACCGGCTCACCGTCACGGTGCACCATCGTGGGGGTGAGCGTCGTACGCGGGCGGCGCCCTGGCACGAGGGAGGAAGCGAGCCCCTCCTCGAGCCAGAACATCTGCATGCGGCTGCCGAGAGGGAACCCGAGCTCGGGGATGGTCGGCGAGCTCTGTAGCCAGCCACCGCTCGGAGTGGCTGAGACCATGTTGCCCCAACGGTCCACAACATCTACGTGGCACGTGTCGCCACGGGTCACGCCGTTGGACTCCACGGTGGGCTCACCGGTCGTCGCATCTTCAGGTGTGGTCGCTTGCTGCGCCCGGTTCATCAGGTATGTCGCGAGGCGGGGTTCGCGACCGTCAGGGCTGCCGGGTCGGACCTCCCGCGAGGCCCGGTCCTGCACCAGAGCGGCCCGCCCGACGGCATACTCCTTCGACAGCAAGGTCTTCAGCGGCACGTCCTGGCCGTCGCCGTACCAGGCCTCGCGGTCCGCGAAGGCCAGTTTGAGGGCCTCGGTGATCGCATGGATACCGTGCGTCGTCGAGGGGTTCAGCGCATCGGGGTCACCCAATGCGTCCAGGACGGTCATCGTCTGCAGGAGCGCGGGCCCCTGCCCCCAAGGCTGTGTCTTGGCGACAGAGAAACCATGCCAGTCAAGGGTGGCCGGTTCCTCCCAGGTCGCGGAGAACGCCGCCATGTCACTGCCCGTGACCAGGCCGGGGTGCGCCTCACCGCTGGAGTCGCGGAACGCCTGCCGCGAGAACGCATCGACGGCGTCCGCGACGAATCCCTGGCTCCACGCCCGTCGAGCGCCGTCGATCTGTGCCTGGCGGTCCGGGCCTGCGGCCCGACCTTCGTCCACCAACCGTCTGAGGGTCCGGGCATACACGGGGTTCGCAAACACGGATCCGGGTGCGGGCGCGCTGCCATGGTGGAGCCACAGCTCGGCCGAGGACGGCCAGTCGTTCTCAAAAAGCTCTTGCACGCTCGCCACCGTCCCGCAGATGCGCGCTCCGATCGGGTGGCCGCCGCCGGCATAGCTGATGGCCGGTTCCAGGACCTCCTCGAGCGACTGCGTTCCGTGGTCGCGCAGCATGAGCAGCCAGGCATCGACCGCACCAGGGACTGCGGCAGCCAGCGGACCGGATCCCGGGATGAGGTCGATCCCCAACGACGTGAAGTGTTCGATGGTGGCACCGGCCGGCGCTGGGCCCTGACCGGCGAGGACACGTGGCGAGGGGTCCTGAGCGGTCGCGATGATCGCCGGCACCTCCCCGCCCGGTCCGTTCAGGTGCGGCTCCACCACGTGCAGGACGAAACCGGCAGTCACTGCTGCGTCGAAGGCGTTGCCCCCGCGCTCCAGCGCGCGCATCGCCGACTGGGAGGCAATCCAGTGCGTGGACGAGGCCATCCCGAAGGTGCCCTGGAGGGTCGGTCGGGTGGTGAAGGTCATCACAGGCTCCCAGCGCTGTTGGTTTGTCGTACGTCCGGGCCTGCCCCGTCAGGGCCCACCAGATGGCAGGCGGCGTCTCCGTCGCCGATGCCCAGCAGCTGGGGCACCTCAGCCGTGCAGCGGTCGAACGCCAGGGGACATCTGGTGTGGAAGCGGCATCCCGACGGCGGGTCGAGGGCCGATGGCAGGTCGTCGCCGAGCAGAACCGCCTTGCGGGCCCGCTGCCGGGGCGGGTCCGCGACCGGAGCCGCGGCCAGCAGGGCCTGTGTGTAGGGGTGTGCTGGTCGGGCGAAGACCCTTTCGCGGGAACCCTTCTCGACCAGCTGACCCAGATACATCACGGCGACGTCGTCGGCGAGGTACTCCACTGCCGACAGGTCATGCGTGATGAACAGGCACGCGAAGCCGATGTCACGCTGGAGGTCTGCCAGCAGGTTGAGCACCGAGGCCTGGACGGATACGTCGAGTGCGCTGGTGGGCTCGTCGGCGATGAGCAGGCTCGGTGAGGAGATCAGCGCCCGCGCGATGCTCACTCGTTGCCGCTGGCCTCCCGAGAGCTCGTGCGGATATCGCCTGGCCACCTCGGCGCGCAGGCCCACCCGGCCCAGCTCTTCGTTGATCCGCTCCTCGCGGTCGCGCCGGGAAATCCGACCGGCCTGCAGCCGCAACGGTTCGCCGACGACGTCCCCCACCAGCATCCTCGGGTCCAGGGAGCCGGCCGGGTCCTGGAAGACGATCGACACGTCCTTGCTGTGCCGACGCATCTGCCGTCTGGACAGGTGGGTGACGTCGACGCCGCCGATCCGCACGACCCCCGCGGTTGGCTCCAGCAGCCGCACGATGCACCGGCCAACGGTCGACTTGCCCGAGCCGCTCTCACCGACCAGAGCCATCACCTGGCCCTTGCGGATGGTCAGTGAGACGCCATCCACGGCCCGCACCGGACCGAAGTGCATCACCAGGTCCTCAACCTCGAGGGCTACCTCCTCGAGCGCCACGTCCGTGTCGGGTTTCATGCTCTGCCCCCCTGATGCCGGGCGGATGGATTGCCGCACGGATGCCAGCAGGCCACCAGATGGCCCAGGGGCAGCGCCGCCACGTCGTGGTCCGAGCTCAGCGCCGGCGCCGACCCGAGACACTGGGCGTCCGCGGCAGGACACCGCTCGGCGAAGGTGCAGGCGTCCGGCTGGGTGGACAACACCGGCACCAGGCCAGGGATCTCCTGCAGCCTGTCCGTGCCCGCATGCCGGCCGGGGGTGGGCGTCGCGACGAGCAGCCCGGCGGTGTAGTGGTGCTGGGGGTGGGCGAAAAGCTCGTCCACCGGGGCACGCTCGACGACGCGTCCGGCATACATGACCACGACGCGGTCGGCGATGTCGGCGATGACGCCCAGGTCATGGGTGATGAACAGGATGCTGGTCCCCAAGCGGTCCCGCAGCTCCCGAAGGACGTCGAGGATCCCCGCCTGCACGGTCACATCCAGGGCGGTGGTGGGCTCGTCGGCGACCAGCACCGTGGGCCCGCACGCGACGGCCATCGCGATCATCACCCGCTGGCGCATGCCGCCCGAGAGCTGGTGGGGGTAGTTGTCAACACGCTGCAGCGGCGAGGGGATGCCGACCAGGGTCAGCAGCTCGACCGCACGGGCGCGGGCCTGCTTGCGGGAGAGGCCCTCGTGAACCTGCAGCACCTCGCCGACCTGCCGCCCGACGGTCAGGACGGGGTTGAGCGAGCTCATCGGCTCCTGGAAGATGTAGGCGATGCTCTGGCCGCGCGCTGCGCGCAGGACGGACTCCGGTGCCCCGATCAGCTCGGTGCCCTGCAACCGGGCCGAACCGGAGACGCGGGCGCTGCGCGGCAGGAGGCCGGCCAGGCTCATCGCCGTGACGCTCTTGCCGCAACCGGACTCTCCGACGATGCCAACGATCTCCCCCGGCGCCAGGGTCAGGTCGACGTTGTCCACCGCGGAGACTGTCCCGCTCTCTGTCGTGAAGGTGACGGACAGGCCACGCACATCCAGCACCGGCGCGACGTCCTGCGGCGCCCCGAGGTGGGTCTGGGTCGGTGAGGTCATTCCCGGCTCCCCTTGGGGTCGAGGGCGTCCCGGAGGCTGTCGCCGAACACGTTGAATGCCAACGCCAGCACCATGATCGTCACGCCGGGCAGGACTGCCGCCCACGGGGCACGCGCCGCGAACTGCTGTGCGGTGGCAAGCATGGTGCCCAGGCTCGGCGCCGGTGGCTGGATGCCGAGCCCAAGGAAGGACAGCACCGCCTCGCCGAGGATTGCGGAGGGAATGGCGACCGTTGCCTGCACCAGGACGACCGAGGTCGCGTTGGGCAGGATGTGCCGGGTCAGCACCCACAGGTCGCTGGCACCGTCGACGACCGCGGCGGCCACGAAGTCCAGAGACTTCAGACGTAGCGTGTCGGAGCGCACCACCCGGATGATTCCTGGAATCTGCGCTATGCCGATGGCTACGGCGGCGTTGCCGAGACTCGCGCCGCGGATGGCCGCAAGCCCCACAGCCAGGATGAGGAAGGGGAACGACAGCAGCAGGTCGGTGAACCGGGAGATCACCGTGTCGAAGGACCGGACGTAGCCAGACGCCAGCCCGAGCGGAACTCCGATCAGCAGCGCCGTCGCGACGGCGAGCATCCCCACCTCCAGGGAGGCTCGCGATCCGAGGATGATCCGCGAGAGCACGTCACGTCCGAGGTCATCGGTTCCGAGCAGGTGTCCCGCAGTGCCCGGCGGGGAGAAGGTGTTGGCGAAGTCCGTCTGTTCCGGGGCGTAGGGCGCCAGCCACGGGGCCAGCACGGCGACGAACGTGGCCAGCACGAGCACGCTGAAGCTGATTACTGCCAACGGGTTTCGCCGCAGTCGCTGGATCACGCGAGCCTGGCGGCTGGCCTCGCGGTGCAGCTTCGCGGTGGGGGCTGCAGTGGCGGTCAAGCCGACTCACCTCCTACCCGGATACGGGGGTCGATGAACGAATAGAGCAGGTCGACCAGGAAGTTGATGACGATGTATGACGTAGCCGTCACCAGCACGACGGCCTGGATCACCGGGTAGTCCCGCTGGAAGACCGCGTCGATCGTCATTTTGCCGAAGCCCGGCAGACCGAAGATCTGTTCGGTGACGACCGCCCCCGAGATGAGGCCGCCGAGCTGCAGCCCGACGATCGTGACGACCACGACGAGACTGTTGCGCAAGGCATGCCGACCGATGACGACCCGGGGCGGCAGTCCCTTCGCCTTGGCCGTGCGAACGTAGTCGGTCGATAACGAGTCGAGCATCGAGGACCTGGTCTGCCGCATGATGACGGCCGACAGACCAGTGCCCAGGATGACTGCGGGCAGGATGATGTGGTGCAAATTGGCGATCGGGTCCTCCAGCAGCGGCACGAACCCCGAGGCGGGGAACAGGCCCGTGGCTACCGACAGGTAGAGGATCGCGATCAGTCCGAGCCAGAAGTGCGGCACCGACAGCCCGATCAACGCGACGGCGTTAGCGAACCACTCGGCAGGGCGCCCACGGCGCACGGCGGCTACGACTCCCGCGCCGACGCCGAGGAACGTTGCGAGCAGGATGGCCAGCACGGAAAGCTCGATTGTCACTGGCAGCGCCGTTCGCAGCATCGAGGCGACGCTGGTGCCTGTGCGGATCGAGGTGCCCAGATCCCCGTGCAGCGCATTGCTCGCGAAGTGCCAGAACTGCATGGGTAGCGACTGGTCGAGGCCGTACTGCTGGCGGATCGCGGCCAGTGCCTCCGGCGTGCGGTCCTCGCCTGCCAGTGCCAGTGCCGGGTCACCGGGCAGGGCGCGCACTCCGAGAAACACCACGACCGTCGCCAGGAACAACGTGACCAGGGACTGCCACGCCCGGTTGAGCAGATACCGCCGCACGCCGCCTACCTAACCAAGCCGCCGCAGGCTGTCTACTTGGACAGGCCGGAGAACGCCACCCGGACGACACCGTCCGGGAAGACCTGCACGCCCTTGAGTGTGTTCGAGACACCGGTGAGGTTGCGCTGCCGGTAGATGTAGATGATCGGGTCCGCCGCCTGGATCTTGGTCACGGCCTGCCCGTACAGGTCACGCCGCTGCGCCAGGTCCTGGGACTGCCGTGCCTGGTTCAGGATCGCGTCCAGACTGGGGTCATTGAAGCCCGCGACGTTCTGACTGCCACCGGTGCCGACGAAGTTGGTGATGTTGGCATCCGGGTCGACCCGGCCGGACCAGCCGAGCTGCAACAGCTCGAAGTCGCCTGCGTCCTGTTGGTCGAGCAGTGAGGCGTACTCCACGGGCTTGATCTTCAGGTCGAACCCACCGTCCTTGACATTGGACTGCAGCGCCTGGGCGAACCGCAGGCTGTCGGGGTTGTTGGAGGTGATCATCGTGATCGGGAACGGCGTCTTCACGCCGGCCTCGGCCAACAGCTGCTTGGCCTTCGCGGGGTCGTGCGGCCTGCAGCTCTGCGCCGCAGGTGAGGTGAACTCGCTCTTTGGTGAGATCGGCGAGCAGGCGACGGTGTTGAGGTTGTTGAAGATCACCTTCACCAGAGCGGCGCGGTCGATGGCGTACTCGAATGCCTGGCGCACTTTGGGGTTCTGCGCCGCCGGGCTGTCGATGTTCTTCGCCGGGGTGCCGACGCCGTCGACGTTGCCGACGTTGAAGGTCACCCCCTGGTAACCGAGTGACTGGGACTGCAGCACCGACAGGGACGTCTCCTTGCGCAGGTTGGGCACGTCCTGTGCGGACAGGGAGTCCGCCACCTTGACGTCACCGGAGCGCAGGTTGGCCGCCCGGATGTTGGCGTCGGTCATGATCCGGTAGGAGATCGAGTCGAGGTGGACCTTGGCAGCGTCGTAGTAGTTGGGGTCCTTCGACAGCTCGATCGAGTTTTGGGGCACCCGCTTGGTGAACTTGAACGGTCCGACACAGACCGGCGCCGAGGAGAACTCCACACCGAGCGCCTTGGTGGCTTTGGGGCTCATGATCATCCCGGCCCGGTCCGCCAGTGCCGCAGTCAAAGGGGCGAACGGCTCCTTGAGGTGGACGACAACCGTTCCTGCGTCCGGCGCGTCGACGGCGGTGATCGGGCCCAGCTCGCTCTTGCGTCCCGACTCCTTGAGGGTCAGGTTGCGCTCGAAGGTGGACTTGACCGCAGCGGCGTTGAACGCAGTGCCGTCGGCGAACTTCACACCCTCGCGGACGGGGATGGTGACCGTCTTGCCGCCGTCCGAGACCTTGGGCAGGTCGGTGGCGAGCTGGGGAACGATGCGCGCTTGGGCGTCGACGTCGTAGAGCTTTTCGCACATGGCGTTGAATACGTAGCGGGAGTACAGGCTGCGCGAGAGTGTCGGGTCGAGCTTGTCCGGCTCCGCGGAGAGCGCCATGATCAGCTTCCCGCCATCCTTGACCTCACCGGCCACGGCCGGCACACCAAACGAGTCAGCGCCCGCTGACCCGCTGGACGCCGCATCAGCCCCGGTGGCCCCGGTGGCCGCGGGCTTTACCGCCGAGCAGCCGGTCGCGAACGTGGTGATGAGAACCACCGCGCCGGCGATCATTCCACTACGCGATAGTGCGACACCGGTGGGTCGAAAGGCACGCTTGGTCATGGAGTCTCCTTGTCCTGACAGTGATTCGCCGTTGAGCGTATGTTGTATACGAGACGCTGACAAGGGCTAGGGTGACCCGATGCCTTGGTATGAAGTCGTTGCGCTGCTCGCTGCG
>DASVHT010000048.1:0-9255 GCA_036382455.1 Dermatophilaceae bacterium | reverse complement strand
CGCCTGAGGACGTCCTTGTAGTCGACCCTGCCGAACGCGGCCGAGGTGTTGAGGATGCCCAGGCCCACGTTGGACGTGCCGTCACCGACGCCGAAGATCCAGCCGTAGCCGGGCAGCAGGATCTTCTCGCCTGCGTCATTCTTGGACCACAGCTCGAGCCAGGACTCGAGATAGTCGTCGTCGTGGCGTGGGCTGGTGTAGTAGGTGCGGACGGCGACCCCCATGGGGCGGTCGGCGCGCTGGGTCCGGTTCATGGACAGGCTCAGACGGCTGGAGTTGCCGTCAGCCGCAACGACGAGCGGAGCGTGAAACCGCAGCAGAGGGGATCCGGCGTCGCGCCCATCGTCATCCATCGCCTTGGCCGTGACACCGATGATGGCCCCGGTGCGCTCATCCAGGATCGGGCCGGTCACATTGGTGGACTCGCGCAGGCGCGCACCGTGTTTGACCGCATGCTTGGCCAGGATGTCGTCGAAGTCCCTGCGGGGGCGCACCAGGCCGTATGGCGGGAAGCTGGCCAGGTCCGGCCACGGGAGCTCGAGTCGCATTCCGCCGCCGATGATGCGCAGACCGTGGTTCTTGATCCAGCCGTCTTCCTCAGGCGTGGGGATGCCGAGGGTGATCAGCTCGCGTACGGCTCGGGGAGTCAAACCGTCGCCGCAGACCTTCTCTCGCGGAAATGCGCTCTTCTCCAGCAACAGGACGTCTACCCCGGCCATGGCCAGATACGCCGCTGTCGCCGATCCGCCCGGGCCGGCGCCGACGACGATGACATCCGCGCTCTCGATCGCATTCCCGGCCGTCGGGGCCGAGGAAACCACCTGCGCTGGTCGTTCGCCTTGGATGTCGGCTGTGCTCTCTGTGGCGTTGGTGACGATGCTCTGACTCACTGGGCCTCACCATGGTGATTTCTGCTGAGCTGACAACGGGCTGCGCTTGTGAAGATGTTCACGAGCTCGGCGAAGCCTACGCGGGATCGCCTTTCGGTCAATCTTAGGCAGGCCTTACTCTCCCTTGCTTCAGAAGACGGGTAGGTGCCTGGGCAGGTTTGGTCGCGCGGTGGACGGCGACGATGCCGCCGGACAGGTTGCGCCACTCCACGTCCTGCCATCCAGCTCTGGTGATCACGCCCGCCAACTCGCCCTGATCCGGCCAGGCGACGATGGACTCGGCGAGGTAGACGTAGGAGTCGGGGTTCGAGCTGACCTTGCGTGCGATGGACGGCAGCGAGCGCATCAGGTAGCCCGAGTAGACCGAGCGGAAGGCCTTGTTGCTCGGGTGGCTGAACTCGCAGATGACCAGCGATCCGCCAGGCTTGGTGACGCGCAGGAACTCCTCGAGCGCGTCACTGGTGCCCACGACGTTGCGCAGCCCGAATGACATCGTGACCGCATCGAACGCGTCGTCGGCGAACGGCAGTCTGAGCGCGTCGGCCGCCGTGAAGGCGAGGTCCGGGCGGCGCCGCTTGCCGACCCGCAGCATCCCCAGGGAGAAGTCGGCGGGCACGACACGGACCTCAGCGTCCGCGAACGGCTCACTGCTGGTGCCTGTTCCAGCCGCGATATCAAGGACCGTGTCACCGCGCCTGGCGCCGACCGCTTCGCGTACGATCTTGCGCCACCGGCGGTCCTGGCCCAGGGACAGCACGTCGTTGGTCAGGTCGTACTTGGCCGCGACGTCGTCGAACATGGCCGCCACGTCACCGGGGCGTTTGTCGAGGCTGGCACGGATCACAGTCCCATCCTTACCGATCATGCAGCGCGCCGCTAACAGCGGTCCGTGAAGGGCTCCCGGTCGTGACGGTCGTAGGCTTGTTGGCCGTGACCTCCATGCCGCAACCCGAGGCGACTCGGCCCGACTCGCCCGCCGTGCATGTCCCCGCGCTGGTGGCCCGCACGATCCCCATCGACAACCCCGGCGCCCTGCTGTCGTTGCTGCCCGAGACCATGGGCTCCGACCGGGTGTCCGCCTGGGTCCGGCGCGGCGAGGGACTGGTCGGCTGGGGCCGCGCCCTGGAGTTCCGGTCCAGCGGCCAGGACCGGTTCGCCAAGGCCCAGACGTGGTGGCGCTCGGTCGTGGACCACGCCGTCGTTCGAGACGACCTGCTCGTGCCGGGGACGGGGCCGGTTGCGTTCGGCTCGTTCTCCTTCTCGGCAGACTCCCCCGCCGGCGCTGCCCTTGTGGTGCCCGAAGTCATTGTGGGGCAACGGGGTTCGCGATGTTGGCTGACGACTATCGGGGTCGACTCGCACCTGCCGGTCACTCTGAAACCGTCAGTGACTCTCCCACCGGTCGCACCCCAGGACGTCAGGTTCTCCGACGGCGCCCTCTCGGGGGCGCAGTGGTCGGCCGTGATTGCCCGCGCGGTCGGGCGTATCAACGCCGGCGAGATGGACAAGGTGGTCCTCGCGCGCGACCTGGCGGTGGACGCCCGCTCAGCCATCGACCCGCGCTGGCTTCTGCAGCGTCTGGTCGAGCGCTATGACAACACGTGGGTATTCGCGGTCGACGGGCTTGTCGGGGCAACGCCCGAGATGCTCGTGAAGCTGGAGAAGGGCCTTGTCACGTCGCGTGTGCTGGCCGGAACCATCCGTCGCACGGGGGACGACGCGCACGACCTCGCGCTGGCGGCCTCGCTGGCCCGCTCCTCCAAGGACCTCGAGGAGCATGAGTACGCCGTCCGATCGGTGGCCGAGGCTCTGGGACCGCACTGTTCGTCGATCAACGTCCCGGAGTCGCCGTTCGTCCTGCACCTGTCCAACGTCATGCATCTGGCGACGGATGTTGCGGGTGTCCTGACCGACCATTCGACCTCGCTGGCCCTTGCCGCTTCGCTGCACCCGTCAGCAGCCGTCTGCGGGACGCCGACACCCATTGCCGGTGCCGCGATCCGCGAGCTCGAGCTGATGGACCGTGGACGTTATGCCGGCCCGGTCGGCTGGATGGACGCGGCCGGGGATGGCGAGTGGGGAATCGCGTTGCGGTGCGGGGTTATCGACCCCGCAGACGCGAGTCGGATGCGGCTGTTCGCCGGCTGCGGCATCGTCGCAGGCTCCGACCCGGACTCCGAGCTTGCGGAGTCCGACGCCAAGTTCGTGCCGATGCGGGATGCCCTCACCGCTGGCTGAGTCACGAATTCGGTTGCACTCGCGAGCCGCGGCCGCGAGGCTCGGCGGATGACCACCTCGATCCTGCCCCTCACCGATGCGGACCGTCATCGGCTCCTGACGGTCGACAATGCCGCATTCTTCTTCGATCCGAACGCATACCCGGCCGACATAGTCACGAGCCACTTCGACTGGACGCGAACATTCGGCGCCGCCGTTGACGGGTCAGATCAGCTCGCCGGCGTCTACACGTCATACGACATGGCGGTGACGGTCCCGGGGCCGCTGGACGAGCTGGCCCAGGTGCCCATGTCGGGGTTGTCGTGGGTGTCTGTGCACCCTGACCATCGTCGTCGCGGCGTGCTACGCGAGATGATGACCCACTACGTGGCCAGGTTGCACGAGGAAGGCGCCGCACTGAGCGGGCTGCACGCGGCCGAGGTACCGATCTACGGACGGTTCGGCTACGGCATCAGCTCCGTCGAGCTGGAGCTGGCTCTTGAGCGGGGCGCTGCGTTCACCGCGCCACTGCTGGAGGATGCGGCAGGCAAGGTTACGACCCGATTCGTCACCGCCGACTCCGACGACACAGCCGGGGTCGTCCATGAGCTTCATGTGCGTTGCGCCCGGGGAACATTGGGCTCGGTGACCCGGCCGGCACGGATGGCCCGACCGATGTTCGTCGACCTGCCGTTGACCCGCCAGGGGCGCGAGCCGTGGCAGGTGCTTCTCGCTCACGTGGATGGCCAACCGGCTGGTTATGCGGTGTTCAGTCGCGAGTTCAAGTGGAAGGACGCGAGGGCCAAGGGCAAGCTCGACGTGCGCGAGCTCGCGGCGGCAGATCCCGCAACCCTGCTTGCACTGGCCCGGCGACTCGTGGACTTCGACCTGACCACGTCGATCACCATCAACGGCCGTGGGGCCGATGACCCGCTGATGTGGTGGGCCGGGGGCCCGCGTGCCCTGGGCGTCAAGGCCTTCGACTCGTTGTGGCTGAGGCTGATCGACGTCGACGTGGCCCTGACCTCGCGTGGCTACTCCAACGCCTGCGACCTGGTTCTTGATGTCATCGACCCGACCTGCCCGTGGAACCAGCGCGCGTGGCGGCTGAGCGTTGACGAGGATGGAGTCGCCACCTGCCAGCCGACTGCTGGGGCGGCCGATGTGCGAGTGCCGGTCCAGGCCCTGGGCGCCGCCTTCCTAGGATCCAGAAGCCTTACCTCGCAAGCACATCAGGGTCTCGTCGAGGAGCTGACGCCCGGCTCGGTGCGGCGGCTCTCGCGGGCCATGAGCAGGGACCGCGAACCGGTCGGAGCCATCGAGTTCTAGCTCAGAGCACTTGCCGCGGCGGCGCGCAGATCGGCGTGCAGTCCCCGGTGCCCCGAACGGTCAACCCGAACCTCGACAAGGCGAAGTCCTTCGGGACGCTGCCGCAGGACACCGCCGAGCTCCGCCGTGGTTGACGCCAGCGTGTGCCCCACCTGATATGCGTGGCAGATGTCGGTGATGGAGGCGCCCGTTGGAGTGCCGAAGACACGTTCGAACTCCGCTGCCCTGCTTGGCTCGCCGGGCTCCAACAGGGTGAAGATGCCACCTCCGTCGTCATTGGTGACCACGATGGTCAGGTCAGGCTGCGGCTCATGCGGGCCGATGACCAGACCGTTGCTGTCATGCAGGAAGGTCAGGTCGCCCAACAGCGCGTATACGGCTCGCCCGGGCTCTGCAAGTGCGACACCGATGGGGGTAGAGACACAACCATCAATCCCAGCCAGCCCGCGGCTCGCAACAACGGTGATCGGCTCACTTCTGACAGACGGCGACATGGCCAGGTCGACATCGCGGACCGAGTTGGAGGAGCCCACGAACAGCGTTGCCTCCGAGGGCAGCTCAGCCAGGACTGTCGCTGCGATGGCGAGCCCGCTCGGCCACGACTGCTCGATGACCGACCGCGCGGCCTTGTCGATGCGCGTGCCCGCATCTCTCCACTCCCGGGCCCATTGCTCGTCCACCTGTCGGCTGTCCGGGATGGCGGCCGTCACCGACACAAATGGATGGATGACCGACGCAACATGCGAGGGATCCGCAAACATGGTCTGCGCAGCAACGATCTCCACTGTCACCGCGGGGTGGCGCAAGAGGGCGCCAACCTTCCGTGAAAGCGTGATTCGTCCGACGACCAAGACCCGATCAGGCAGGTGCCCGCCCAGCCATTCATCGGCGGTCAGCAGGAGTGGACCGTGCGGGACCAGATCGCGGCGGTCGTGGGCGCCGAAGGGTTCGGCGATGATCGGCCACCCAGCGGCCCGGGCGAGCCGGACCACCTCGACCGCCATGGCCGGATCGGGCAGATCACCAAGCAGGACAAGGGTTCTGGGAGTTCTGGCCACACCCTCAGCCTCGAGTCTTGGCGGTTGGACCCTGACCCATGGAGCCTGGTCGCTGCGGCCGTCGAGGCTCTCGGGCCACTCCCCAGCGGGGGCCAGATCGGGCACCAACGGCTCACGGAGAGGCACATTGAGATGCACCGGGCCGGCGTCCGTCCCCGTCGCCCCGGTGGCCGCCGAGCACAGCCGGGACGCGACCGAACGCCATACCGCGTTCTGCCCCTCGCGGCTCTCGGGTGCGCCCAGCTCGTGAAACATACGGACGGAAGAACCGAAAAGGTGACCCTGGTCGGTGGTCTGGTTCGCCCCGGTCCCGCGCAGCTCGGGCGGTCGGTCTGCGCTGACGATGATCAACGGCACTGCGGCGTGGTTTGCCTCCAGCACGGCCGGGTGGAGGTTGGCAACCGCGGTGCCGGACGTCGTGAACACTGGTACAGGTCGACGCGTCAGTTTCGCCATGCCCAGGGCCAGGAAGGCGGCAGAGCGCTCGTCGACACGGACGTGCAGCCGAAGTCTCCCGGAGCGGTCGGCTTCCTGCAGTGCGTAGGCGAAAGGGGCAGAGCGAGAGCCGGGACACAGGACGGCCTCGCGGACCCCGTGGCGGACCAGCTCGTCCACCACGACGGTGGCCAGAGCGGTCGACGGGTTCACGCTCGCGATCCTGTCACACCCCACCGATCTAGGCAGTTTGCCCTCCCGACACCCGCGGATCTAGGCAGTTTGCCCGCCCCACACCCGCGGATCTAGGCAGTTTGCCCGCCACCACGGCATATTTCCAGGGACCGTTCGCGCGACGGAAGGCATGAGGGCCGCTGGCCCTGCTCGCAGGCTCCCTTGACGGGCTGCACGGCCCCCATCCCTTCCTTGCTGCACCGACGCCTTGACCTGGGTCTGTGGCTCAAAGCGCTGGGTTCGGCTGTGCCCCAAGATGTCTGACCGCATTCGCTCCGGCAGCCAAGGCTGCCTCAAGGGCCTCCCGACGCCCCGTTCCCGCGGCCAAAGCGGCACCGAGTGCGCCACAGAAGGCGTCGCCCGCGCCAGTGGTGTCGAGCACCTCAGACTCCTCGACCACGGGCCCGGTCAGCTGTTCACCATCCCAGGCGGCGCCTGCGGCACCGAACGTGACCACCAACGACGCTGGTACCGCCTCCGAGTCGGCCAACATCAGGGCCTCGTGCTCGTTGACCACCAAGGGGTCCGCCAGAGCGACGACGTCGGGGGGTAACACGGCATACGGCGCGAGGTTCAGGACCACCCGAGCACCCCTGGCCGAGCCCCGTCGCGCCGCGGCCACGACCACCTCTAAAGGGACCTCGAGCTGCAGAAGGACGACGTCACCGCGGCCGACAAGGTCCAGCACCGTGAGGTCATCGAACGTCACCTCGGCATTGGCACCAGGGACGACGACGATGGTGTTCTCGCCGGCCTCGTCAACGGTAATGAGGGCGTGACCCGTGGGGCAGTCGTGCTGCAGCCGGATGGCTGCGACGTCAACGCCCCGAGCCAACAGCCTTGCCACATAGGCAGACCCGGCCTCGTCCGGTCCGACACAACCAACCATGACCACCGCGGCCCCGGACGCCGTCGCGGCCATGGCCTGGTTGGCGCCCTTGCCACCTGCCAACCGCTCAAGACCCACACCAAGGACGGTCTCGCCCGGCTTCGGGAGTCGCTCGACCCTCGTCACAAGGTCGACGTTCAACGATCCGACCACCACGACTCGTCCCATCAGCGAGGACCTCCCTGCACGGTTTCCAGCCAGAGATCGGCATACCGATCGGCGTCCACCGACATCGCAACCTCCACCGACGTCGCCGGCAGCCCGTGAGGATCGTGGTCAAGGTCTCCCGACCAGGCACGTCGGTCGACGATGGTCCTGCCCCGTGAGTAAGTCCCAGCGAGCTCGACCCGAACCGGGAGTCGTGTCGTTGTCAGACCCTCGCGATCGATCACCGCGCACACCGCCCCCGCATCACCGATGGTGGCATCGGGCTGACCAAGACGACCGCACTGGTAGCCCATCAGTCGTCCCGCCAGCTCGGCCGGTCCACGGCCACCGACGCCGGTGAGCTCGACAGCCTGCTCACGGCTGACCCGCACGTCGTAGAAGACGTCCAGTCCGTACATCACCACTGGGATACTGAGCTCGGCAGCCGACTCGAGAACGATGGCCGCCGCCTCAGGGTCGTGCCAGACGTTGAACTCCGCTGAGGCGGTGGCATTACCGACCTGTGCCGCCCCTCCCATGAAGACGATCTCGCGCAGGCCGGCCGCAGCCTCCGGATAGGTTCGCAACAAGAGCGCGATGTTGGTCAGCGGAGCCAATGGCACCAACGTGATCCGGTCGGCTGGGCCCCGGGACGCCGCCCGGTTCAGCAGGTCCCGCAACAGCACCACCGCATGCCGTTCGTCGCACTGACGGGGGGAGGGCGGCCAGCCGAGGTCCGCCATACCGTCATCGCCGTGAACGTGCCGGGCATCCCGGCCGGGTTCGAGCAACGGCCGGGCCGCGCCGCGGGCGACCGGGACGTCTGCGCGCCCCGCGACATCAAGCACCTTCAAGGTGTTGCGAACGACGTTGTCCACGCTGGTGTTACCACCCACACAAGTGACGGCGCGCAGCTGCACATCAGGGTGGAGCGCGGCCAGCAACAACGCACAGGCGTCATCTATGCCTGTATCCACATCGAGGATGATCGGCATGGGCCCTCTCGACTCATCCGAACACCCCTC
The DNA here is from genome assembly GCA_036382455.1 of Dermatophilaceae bacterium. Taxonomy (GTDB): domain Bacteria; phylum Actinomycetota; class Actinomycetes; order Actinomycetales; family Dermatophilaceae; genus UBA4719. The sequence goes on along the minus strand of DASVHT010000048.1, from coordinate 1,031 downwards.
CGGCGCCGTTTCGGCACCTTCGGCGGTCGAAGACGGTGCCTGCGCGGTGTTCGGTCCGCGAGCGGAAGTCATGCCTGAACCAATGTCACCGGCATCGACGAGTCGGCCGGGAGGTCGAGAGCCGAGGCATCGCGACCTTTCGCCACCATCAGCGCACCAAGGGCGGCCACCATGGCGCCGTTGTCCGTGCACAGACCGGGTCGTGGCAGCCGAAGCCTGATGCCGGCGGCGGCGCAACGCTCCTGGGCCATGGCACGCAGCCTGGTGTTGGCTGCCACGCCACCACCCACGAGCAGGTGGTCGACCCCGTGCTGGCGACAGGCAAGGACCGCCTTGCGCGTCAGCACGTCGACCACCGCCTCCTGGAAGCTGGCGGCCACGTCGGCAACCGGCACCGGCTCACCCGCGAGCTCACGTGCCTCGACCCAGCGGGCCACCGACGTCTTGAGGCCGGAGAAGGAGAAGTCGAATCGGTGCCGCTCCATGTCACGGCCCGAGGTCAGACCACGAGGAAAGGTCACAAAAGCTGAGTTGCCCTCTGCAGCCACCCGATCCACGTGCGGACCTCCCGGGAACGGCAGTCCCAGCACCCTGGCCACCTTGTCGAAGGCCTCGCCCGCGGCATCGTCGATGGTGCTCCCCAGGGATCGCACATCATGAGTAACGTCGGGGACGAGCAGGAGACTCGAGTGCCCTCCGGACACCAGCAGCGCCAGCGTCGGCTCCGGCAGTGGACCGTGCTCGACGATGTCGACCGCGACGTGCGCAGCGAGGTGGTTGACGCCATAAAGAGGTTTGCCCACAGCCACGGCGAGCGACTTGGCCGCTGCCACCCCCACCAGCAGGGCGCCAGCCAGACCCGGGCCAGCGGTGACCGCTATAGCGTCAAGGTCATCAAGTCGTATGCCGGCCTCGCGGCAGGCCCGCTCGATCGTCGGGACCATCGCCTCGAGGTGGGCACGACTGGCCACCTCTGGCACCACACCACCGAAGCGCGCGTGCAGCTCGACGCTGCTGGCAACCGCGTCGGC
>DASVHT010000047.1:0-7981 GCA_036382455.1 Dermatophilaceae bacterium | reverse complement strand
CCGGATGGCCCGGACCATGGCCGGTACCAGCTGCAGCTGGTAGTCGTGCACCCAGATGGTGGCGCCGGGCGCTGCCACGTCGGCGACGGCCTGGGCGAAGCGATGGTTGACCACGCGGTAGGTGCTCCACCAGGCGCGGTGAAAGGTCGCCGGGACGATCACGTCGTGGTAGATCGGCCAGAGGGTGTCGTTGCTGAAGCCCTCGTAGTACTCCTCGATCTCCAGGTGCGACAGACCCACCGGCTGCAGGTGGATCCCCTCTTCGCGGAACGGCGCAGGCGCCGGACCGGGCTCGCCCGCCCATCCCACCCAGGCGGCGCCGCGGCCGCGCATGACCGACTCCAGGGCAGTCACCAGACCACCCGGACTCCGTTGCCAGGTGCTCTCGCCGGCTGCATCAACCACGCGCTCGACCGGGAGGCGGTTTGCGGCAACGACCAGGTCGAACGTCGGCGCAGCCACGCTCATAGGTCATCAGCTCCTGCTCGGGGATCTGGAGGTCACCTTATGGCGATCCGGTCATCTCCCCCGGTCATGTCGCGTCCATCCTCGGGAGCGTCCTCCGCGGCGCGTCCCGAATGTGGTCTCGGTCACCCCTGACGATCCTCGCTTTCACGGGCGCCGGACGGGACCAAAGGCCCGCCAGGAATTCCTGGGGTCTGACCCCTCTCGTGAAACTCGGCCCATCCTTCTCCCCCAGCGGCTAGCCTGCGGTCAGGCAGGTCGAGAGGGGTATCCAGGTGAGCGTTCGGGTGACGACGACGGCATACGGTCGCCCGGCTCTGGACGCGCTTCGCGAGGCAGTGGCGCAGGTCAAGCGAGACGACCCGATGGCCCCCGTGACCGTGCTGGTGCCGAACAACATTGCCGGTATCGTCGCCCGCCGTTTCCTCGCGCAGGGCGTCACCGACCAAGGCAACGGCATCGCGGGCATCTACTTCTCCACGCTCCCCCGCCTCGCCGAGCAGCTGGCCGCACCCACGCTGACGGCCCGGAACCGCCGGCCCGCGACCCGCCCCGTGACCGCCGCCAGCATTCGCCGACGTCTGGACGCCGACCCCGGCATCTTCGAACCCGTCGCCGGCCATCCCTCCACGTCGCGGGCGCTCGCCCAGGCGATGACGGCGCTGCGTGACGTCGACGACACCACGCTCACGAGGCTCTCCACCGCTTCCAGCCTTGTCAGGGACGTTGTCCGCCTCCACCGCGAGAGCGTTACCGAGCTCGAACCAGATTGGTATGACGCCACAGACCTCCTCCAGACCGCGACTGCCATTGTCCGCGAAACGGCTTCTGCCACAACGGAGCTGGGGCCGGTGTTGCTCTACCTCCCACAAGACCTCAACCGCGCTGAGAGCGCCCTGGCCCGGTCCCTGGCCGAGCGGACCGACCTGCAGATCCTGGCCGGGCTCACGGGCAACGCCCGCGCCGACCAGGGCGTCGTCGCCACCCTGGCCTCGCTCGCGCCAGGGTTCGAGCCCCCGACCAGCATCGACGAACCCTTCGCCGCGCGCATGCTCAACGCCTCCGACTCCGACGACGAGGTTCACTGCGTGGTCCGCGAGGTGGTCCGGACGCTGCAGTTCGTGCCCGCTCACCGCATCGCCGTCCTGTATGCCGACCGGTCGCCATACGCGCGGCTGCTTCACGAACACCTCGGCTCGGCGGGCATCACGATCAACGGCCCCGGCGTCCGCCCGGTCAACGAACGGGCAGTGTCCCGCTTGGCACTGGGCCTGCTCGAGACCGGCCGCACCGGCTTCCAGCGGGCCGACGTGCTCCGAACGCTGGGTGAGGTCGGCGCGCGCGACTTCACCGGCGAACGCATCAGCATCTCGCGGTGGGAGCGGACGTCGCGCGAAGCCGGGGTTGTCGGCGGCGCGCACTGGGCCACGCGGCTCGCGACGTACATCGACACGCAGGCGGCGAGCATCGGGGCCGAGCGACAGAAGGACGAGCCGTACGAGTCCACGATCGCCCGGGCCGAACGCAACCTGGAGACCGCAATCACGTTGCAGAGGTTCATGAATGAGCTGCAGGAATGGTTCGTCGCGGTCACCGGTCCCAGGACGTGGGAGGATCTCGCGGCCTGGGCTCGCGGGCTCCTGCACGCCCTCATCCCACCTGACGACGTGGCCCGGATGCCCTTGGAGGAGCAGTACGCCGCGGGGGTGATCGAGCGCACGCTGAGCGGTCTTGCCTCGCTTGACGACACCGGGTCGACCCCCACGGTTGAGAGCCTCGAGGAGGTGCTGGCTCTCGAGCTCGAGTCGGCGCTGCCGCGGGTGGGAAGGTTCGGCGAGGGCATCCTGGTTGCTCCTGTCACCCATGGCATCGGGCTCGACCTTGACGTCGTCTATCTCGTCGGCCTGTCCGAGGACCTCTTCCCCGGGCGGCTGCGGGACGACTCCCTGCTGCCCGAGCGGATCCGCGCGATGACCGCAGGCCAGCTCCCGTCGATCCGCGCGAGGGTGGATCTCAAGCAGCGCAGCCTGTTGGCCGCGATGGCCTCCGCGAGCCGGGTGGTGGCCAGCTTCCCGCGGGGCGACCTGCGCCGGCACTCCGATCGGTTGCCCAGCCGGTGGTTGCTGCCTACGTTGCGCCGCCTCAGCGGCAATCCCGTCTTGGCCGCCACGGAGTGGCAGGAGGTCACCATCGACAAGCGCTCAGAGCAGTGGCTGGCAACCTCGCACTCGTACGCCGGATCGCTGATGAGCACCGACGCGCCGAGCACCGGCCAGGAATGGCGGGTTCGCGCAGCCTCGGCTGATGTCGATCTGGACGACGATGCCCTCGACGCGTCGATCGCCATGAGGAATGCCCGCGACTCTGCCGACTTCACCAGGTTCGACGGCAACCTGGGCGGACAGGAGGGTCTGCCCGACTTCGCCCACGGCGCTCAGCTGGTGTCGCCGACCGCGCTGGAGCGCTACGCAATCTGCCCGCACGAGTACTTCGTCAAGCGGATGCTCCATGTCGAGCCGGTCGAGGCACCCGAAGAGGTCGTTGAGATCAGCGCCATGGACATCGGCAATCTCATCCACGAGTGCTTCGACGAGCTGATCAGCGGGTGCCGAGACCGGGGCGAGCTACCGGGCTACGGCAACCCGTGGACGGGCCCACAACGGCAACGCCTCCAGGAGATTGCCGCGGGAAAGGCAGCTGCCTTCACGGCAGAGGGTCGAACCGGGCACCCGCTGCTGTGGGCCCGGCAGCGGACACGCATCCTTGCCATCCTCGACTGGATGCTGACCAGTGACAACGAGTGGCGTACCGAGCACGATGCCAAAGTGGTGGCCAGTGAGCTCGCCTTCGGGATGCACGGCGAGCCCGAGGTCGAGATCAGGATCGCCGGTGGGCTCATCCGGTTCCGTGGCAAGGCCGACAAGGTGGACCAGTGCCGGGACGGATCGCTATTGGTCAGCGACATCAAGTCGGGCAGCACCTCCAAGTTCAAGAGCCTGTCCGAGACCAATCCGGTTGCCCACGGCGAGAAGCTCCAGCTCCCGGTCTACGCGCACGCTGCGCGCGCCCGACTCGGCGATGTCAACACTCGCGTCGAGGCCATGTACTGGTTCGTCGGCAAGGACCGTCGGCGGGTGCAGGTGCCGCTCACCGAGGCGGTGGAGGCGACGTTTGCCAAAGCCGTGGGTGTGATCGCGGACTCCATTGCCAGTGGGCTGTTTCCTGCTCGCGCGCCGGCGGAGCCGGACCACGGCTGGGTCGTGTGCCCGTACTGCAACCCCGACGGCCTTGGCCACGCCGACGTCCGAAAGCGTTGGGAGACGATGAGATCGGCTCCAGAGCTGTGTCAGTACGCCGAGCTGGTCGAACCCGAGGCGATGCCTGACAAGGTGATGCCTGACAAGGTGATGCCAGTAGGGGACCATGGCACGAACGGGGCCGGCGCATGAAGCCGGTCGCACGGCTCGCCGACGATGCGGCCCGGTTGAGAATCCGAAATGACACGAACGCAACGTTGTTCGTCGAGGCAGGGGCCGGCTCGGGCAAGACAGCCGTCCTGGTGAGCCGGGCACAGACACTGGCCATCGAGGACGGCATACCCATCGCAAACATCGCTGCGGTGACGTTCAGCGAACGGGCCGCATCCGAGCTGCGCGACCGGCTGCGCGCCCGGCTCGAGCAGGCGGCCCTGCACACAACCCGCACCGAGCAGCGTGAGCGGGCGCTAGCCGCGCTTGACGACCTCGACACCGCGGCCATCGGCACGTTGCACTCCTTCGCGCAGCGGATCCTGTCCGAGCACCCGATCGAGGCCGGCATCCCGCCACTGATCGAGGTGCTCGACGAGGTCGGATCATCGGTGGCATTCGAGGGGCGCTGGGTGCAGCTGCGCGCCGAGCTGCTCGACGACCCCGCGATGTCAGCGACCATCGAGCTGGCGCTCGCGACCGGGATCTCCCTGGACAATGTCCGGTCTTTGATCACCAAGCTGAACTCCGACTGGGACCTCGTCGACGAGCGGGTCGTGGCACCGGGTCGGCCGCCGGAACCGACCCTCCCCGACCTTTCGGCAGTGATCGAGGAGGCCCGTCGACTGAGCGCGACGGGGAGGCTCTGCACGGATCAGGGGGACAAGTTCCTCCCGAAGCTGCGGGCCCTGGGCGCCTGGGCGGACGAGCTGGATGCGGCTGGGGAAGAGGCCATCGACCAGCTGGAGGTGCTCACGTCGCTCGCGGGCCTGAAGTGGGGCAACGGACAGAAGGGGCACTGGGGCGATCACGTGGGCAAGCAGGACCGGCTGGGTCACATCCGGGCACAGTGCCAGGAGCTCCAGCAGCGAGCGGCTGTCCTGGTCCACGCTGTGGTCGAGGCCACCCTGCGGTCGATCGTCCACTGGTGCGGAGTCCGCGTGCTGGAGTCGGCGAAGGCTCGGCAGGCGGACGGCAGGCTCGAGTTCCATGACCTGCTCGTTCTTGCACGAAACCTGTTGCGGGACAACGCTGAGGCGCGGGCGGCCCTCCAGCAGCGGTACCAGCGGCTGCTGCTCGACGAGTTCCAGGACACCGACCCGATACAGATCGAGATTGCGGTCCGGATCGCGGGCGGTGCCGCCGCGACCCAGGCTCGGTGGGAGGACGTTCACGTTCCCCAAGGGTCGCTGTTCGTCGTCGGCGACCCGAAGCAGTCGATCTACCGGTTCCGGCGGGCGGACATCGCCATGTACCTGCGCGCCCAGCAGATGCTCGGTGGCGAGGTGGCGCTCACGACCAACTTCCGCACCGTGGCGCCCATCCTCCACTGGGTCAATGCCGTATTCGGCCGGGCCATCGTGCACGACCCCGAGAAGCAGCCGCACTACCAGCCACTTGCCGCACATCGCGGCATCCCGACGGTGGGCGCACCGGTAACGGTTCTCGGCGCCGACCAGCAGCCGGACGGCATCAGGGCGAACCGGCTGCGAGAGCTGGAGGCAGGTGACGTGGCACGGTCGGTCGTGCACGCCCTCGACGAGGGTTGGACCACCCAGGAGAAGGGACCATCCTCGATCCCCGGCGGCGCCGAGTCCACGACGTGGCGCCCGCTTCGCCCCGGTGACATCACGATCCTCATCCCCTCGCGAACATCGTTGCCATTCCTCGAGACCGCACTCGACAACGCGGGCGTCATGTACCGCACCGAGTCGACCTCGCTGGTCTACCGCGCACAAGAGGTGCGTGACCTGTTCGCCGCCGTGAGGGCAATCGCAGACCCCTCCGACGCGTTCGCCCTGGTGACCACACTTCGCTCACCGCTGTTCGGCTGCGGTGACGACGACCTCTGGACCTGGAAGCGCGCAGGCGGCTCGTTCAACCTCCTGGCGCCGGCGCCCAAGGGCCAGGAGACCCACCCGGTCGCGGTGGCGATCGGTGCGTTGCGCGACCTGTTCCGGCGATCCCGTTGGCTGACCCCCTCGGAGGTCCTGGGGGCACTGACGGTCGAGCGTCGCATGTTCGAGGCGGCGGCCAGCGGACCTCGCGCTCGTGACTCCTGGCGCCGGCTGCGGTTCGTCATCGACCAGGCCCGCGCGTGGTCCGAGATCGAGCATGGCGGGCTGCGTTCGTATCTCGCGTGGGCGACTGCGCAGTCGGCCGAGGGATCGCGGGTGGCCGAGTCGGTCCTTCCCGAGTCGGACGTGGATTCGGTGCGGATCATGACGATTCACGCCGCCAAGGGTCTGGAGTTCCCGATGGTGGTGCTGTCGGGCATGACGGCTCAGCCGATGAACAACAGCGGGGTGCGCCTCTTGTGGTCACAGGACGGCTACGCCGTGAGCCTGTCCAAGGACCTGCAGACCGGCGACTTCCAGGAACAGCTGCCGCTGGACGAGCAGATGAGCTCCTACGAGCGGCTGCGCCTGATGTACGTCGCGGCCACCCGTGCGCGAGACCACCTGGTGGTCTCGCTCCACCGCTCAGGCACCACGGACACGAACGCGAGGCGGCTGGCCGATGCTGACGCGGCCATGGCCGGCGCAGAGCCATTGCCTGCAGACGCAGGTGGTTCGGCCCCCACGCAGGTGACACCAGCCGTGTCCCCTCCCCCGGACTTCGAGCTCTGGCTGGCCGGCGTCCGGCGATCCGCCACGGCGAGCCGGTACCACCCGGCCATCAGCGCATCGGGGCTCGAGGGCACGGACCCGGACGCGGAGGGATCCTTGCCGGACGTCGAAGGGCCAGTACCCGACATCGCCATCGAAGCCGATGTCGCGATCACAGTGACGCGAACTGACGATGACGTGGCATCCGGCGTCGCCAAGGGCGGACGCGATGTCGAGCTCCCAGCGTGGTCGAAGGGCCGCTACGGCTCCGCGATCGGCAGGGCCGTGCACGGCGTGTTGCAGGTTGTTGACCTGGCGTCCGGTGGCGGCCTCGAGGACGCTGTTGCAGCCCAGTGCGTGGCCGAGGGCGTTGTCGAGTACTCGTTGCTGATAACGGCTTTGGCGCGCTCGGCGCTCGACTCCGAGGTGGTCAAACGGGCTTCGACGCGCGAACACTGGCGCGAGTCGTACGTCGGGATGATCCAGGATGACGGGACCGTGCTGGAAGGCTTCGTGGACCTGATCTACCGCGAGGACGACGGGTCGTTGGTCATCGTCGACTACAAGACCGATGACGCGCCGGATGCCGCACTGCCGGCCCGCGCGGCGTACTACGCCCCGCAGCTGAATGCATACGAGGCAATGGTGGAGACAGCCACGGAAGAGCCGACCGCCGCGGCGATGCTGGTCTTCGTGCGCCCAACTTCCGCTCGGACTCTGGAGGTCAGCGGCCACCGGCACTGACCTCCAGCGAGCATCACTGCCATCAGGACCTTCGACTCTGGTTGGGCAAGGCCGCCGATTCGAGCATTGACCTGGAGGTGGTTCGTGATGTCAACGTCGTTCGTGCCACGGCACAGTCGGAACGCGGTACAGGTCCGCGAGGGAAGTTCCCTGGGACTGAGGGTCACCGTCGTGATCCTGCAGCTCTTCGTGGGGATCGGGGGGATCTTCGGTGGGTTGGAGATGATCCGTCATCCACTCAACCCGCTCGGGATGACGACGAAGCTCATCGCGGGCAGCCCGTTCGACACCTTCACCTGGCCCGGGATCCTGCTCCTGGTTCTTGCGGGCCTGACGCCGTGTCTGTTGGCGGTTGGTGTGGTTGCCCGATGGCGCGGAATGCTCGAGCTCTCAGCCATGTTCGGTATCGGTCTCATGGCTTGGATCGTCGTTCAGTGGGCCCTGCTCGCGGACCGCTTGTGGTTGCAGCCCCTGATCTTCGGTATTGGTGCGGTCATCACTGCCCTTGCCGCTCGGGCGCTGAGTTGCCGGGCCCGATAGACACCTGGTTACTTGGGAGCGGATGCCCGACCTGATTGCTCCCGGGGAACATCGAACGGGCCGTCCCGGAGCGCATCGCTGCCATCGGGAGCGCACTCAACCTCACCAGATAGCGCTACCCAGCGGTCAGGCGGGAGCGGTCGACCTGTTCAGGTC